>VSNR01000041.1 GCA_009774345.1 Lachnospiraceae bacterium
TGCCAGCCCGGTTCCGACGACACAATTCCATATAAAGACAAGCTTGTTCCAATAAATAAATTAAAAGTTAATAAAAGAGATTCAAAAGGGTCCAAAATTAGAGTATAATGAAAAATAAAGTGTTTTAGGGGGAGTTCTATGAGAGTGATCGCAGGAAGTGCAAGACGTCTGTTATTAAAGACACCGGAGGGACCAGATACCAGACCGACGACAGACAGAATCAAGGAGACACTGTTTAATATGCTGATGCCGGATTTGCCGGATGCTGTATTTATTGATCTGTTTTCAGGAAGCGGCGGTATTGGCATCGAAGCGTTAAGCCGCGGGGCAAGAAAGGCATATTTTGTGGAAAATAGTCCAAAAGCTGTCGCGTGTATCACAGAGAACCTTGAACATACGCATCTGGCGGACAAGGCTGTCGTGCTGAAACAGGATGTGCTTGCTGCACTTAGGGGAAATATCCGGGAAACAGCGGATATTATTTTTCTCGACCCTCCTTATCATCAGGAATATGACAGGAACGTGCTGGAGCTGCTACGGGATGCTTCCTATGTAAATGATGATACGCTCATTGTGGTAGAAGCATCTGCCGCAGCTTCTTTTGATTATGTAGAAACGCTGGGTTTTGTGGTTGAGAAAATCAAGCAGTACAAGACAAACAAACATGTATTTATCAGAAGAAATACACAATAACCGTATTTTGGGGAGGAAAATTATATATGAATGCTGCAATCTATCCGGGCAGTTTTGACCCTATGACCCTTGGACATCTCGATATTATTCAGCGTGCGTCCAAGATGTTTGATGAGCTGACTGTAAGTGTTTTGGACAATAAGGCTAAGAATGCGTTGTTTTCTGTCGAGGAACGTGTTAGTATATTAAAGGAAGCCACAAAGGACCTGCCCAATGTGACAGTGGATTCCTTTAACGGTCTTTTGATTGACTATGCAAAACAAAAAAACGTTCATATCTCGGTGCGCGGACTGCGCGCAATCTCAGATTTTGAATATGAATTGCAGACAGCACAGACAAACCGTATGCTGTCAAAGGGCGGACTTGATACACTCTTTTTGACGACAAGTCTCGAATATGCATATTTAAGTTCATCGAGCGTAAAAGAAATTGCTGCATTTAATGGAGATATCTCCCAATGCGTACCTGATTTTGTGGCGGACCTTGTATATGAGAAAATGAAAAAAATATTGAGATAGATATTGGAGGAATATTATGAGCAGCAGAATAGAAGAGCTAATTGATGAGATCGAGGAATACATAGATACCTGCAAATACAAGGCTTTTTCTACAGACATTATCATGGTAAACAAAGCGGAGATGGATGATCTTCTGCGGGAACTGCGCATGAAAACCCCAGAGGAGATCAAGCGATATCAGAAAGTTCTCGCAAATACAGAAGCAATTTTGGCGGATGCCAGATCTAAGGCAGAAGAATTAATAAAAAATGCGACCGCTCAGACGACTGAATTAGTCAATGAGCATGAAATCATGCAGCGTGCATACGAACAGGCAAATGAGATTGTAGCGATGGCAACCGAACAGGCACAAGGGATTCTTGACAATGCAATGATTGAGGCAAACAACATGAAAGCCGCTGCAATGCAGTATACAGACGATATTCTTGCCAACCTTGAAAATATTCTAAAACAATCCATCGAGATCTCTACGCGCGATTACAATACACTGGTTGGCAATCTGCAAGAGATTGACCATGTTGTTACATCCAACCGGGCAGAGCTGGTGCCTGCGAACGATTCGGTCAATGAGACACCGGCTGCTGAGAACGCGGAAACAGATGGTATCAACGTTATATAACATTATTTTGAGGAGTACATTGTGATGAAAAAATTTATCAGACAGACTATTTCGGTCATTTTATCTATTGCTGTATTGACTGTACCGGTCTCTGCTGTTCCTGTGGAAACAGTGAGCGCAGCGGAACCAGTTGTTGTTGTGATTGATCCGGGACATGGCGGCCCCAATCTTGGCACAGATTATTTGCCAATCCCAGAAAAGGTTTACACGATGGCAGTTGCCCAGTACATGAAAGAGGAGTTAGAAAAGTTTCAGAATGTTGAAGTATATCTGACCCATACAGAGGATGTCAGGATGGATCTCGACGAGCGCGCCGCTTTTGCACAGGGTGTCGATGCTGATTTTCTCTTTTCACTGCATTTTAATATGTCTCTTTCCCATACACTCTACGGCAGCGAGGTGTGGATTCCATCAACGGGACAATTATACAGTCAGGGATATTCTGCTGCCAATGAATTTCTGACACAGTTTGAGGAGATGGGACTCTTTAACCGTGGCATTAAGACAAGAATCGGCAGCAATGGCAATTCAGATTATTATGGTATTATACGTGAGTGTTCGATTCGCAGCATTCCCGCTGTGATTGTAGAGCACTGTCATGTAGATCATGCCAACGATACCCCTTATATTCAGTCGCCAGAGGCGCTCAGGGAATTTGGTGTCCGCGACGCGCAGGCAGTTGCGCGGTACTTTGGGCTGGTGTCCAAGGATGGCACAAAAGATTACAGCGCCTATGCGCCGCTGGCAGTACCCGTACCCACAAGCCGCGTGCACAATGACACGACAGCGCCTGTGTATGTCAGCGCGAATTTATTAAACTATGACCAGACAGGCAAATACGCAACCGTAGAGCTGACAGCGCTGGACGCGGAATCTCCGATACAGTATTATGCATATTCGTATGACAATGGTCTTACATGGTCTGTATTACAGCCGTGGGCTAAGGGCAGCCCTACCGTTACGGTTTCCCTCAATATGGGCTATGGCAAAAAGGACACGCTGATCTTTAAGGCATACAACATGTACGATATGAGCACGCAGTCCAATATAATACAGCTCCCGTAATATTGGTATCAGGAAATTTGGCATCAGGATTTCAGAAAAAGCGGACAGGACGGGTGAGAACGAAATAATACACAGCAGACAACAGCGTGATCAAAACTTTATGTTTCAGATAGTGACCTAAAGAGAGTGCTGATTTTTCAAGGAAACTGCTCGTCTGTAGAATGCAGGATACCCCGCCAAAGCAAAGTGCCGTCATAATCCAAAATACCTTCTGTGCAGGAAAAAGGCTGGTCGTATAGATTGCCTGAACGCCGCCAATGATTTCCAGAAAACTTGACAGGACATTTTTACTGTTGTGGGATAACGGCATAAAGTCCAGAAAAATCCGAAAAGCATTGGTGAAGGTAATATATCCGCCCAGTATAATTAGTGACTGTGTGTTGTCCATGCATGATTTTTTGAGCGTTGATGCCAGTGAAGTATGCGGCTTTTCAGAATGCAGTTCTTCGGAATGCAGTTCTTTAGTATACGGCTGGATTTCTTTGGAAGAATGGGCATCTGCGTGTAAATATCCTATTACAATGCCATAGACTGCTGGAATGCCGTACATGCCAAAGACAAAGGGCAGGGTATTCTGATAGCCGCATTCATGCAGTATCGGAATGATGATACCCATAAAATATGCTGGACCAATATTGTTGCAGAAAGCAAGCAGGGTATTGGCTTCGGATTTGCTGAGCTTCTGCGCTCCGTACAGATCACTCACTACCTTGGCACCCATAGGAAAACCGCAGAAAAACCCCATAAAGATTGCATACAGACCAGAACTGCTGTATCTGTATATCTTTCTCAAAATGCGGCTGAGCATCCTGCCAAGTTCCAAATCCGCTCCACTGTATACCATAATGGAGCTGATCATCATAAATGGAAAGAGCGTTGGAACCATTTTTGCCGCCCATTGGTACAGTCCTTCATAAGCATATTGAAATGTAGCGTCAGGTCTGCTCAATATGATCAGGATCAGCAGAAGATATGCCAGTGTTTTGAACAGCATACGAAACCTCCACATTACTCAAAGAACGGTCTGTTATTATATTTTATAATAGGAGGGCAGAATTTATGAATCGGATGAGACTGGATAAGTTTTTATCTGACATGCAGATTGGCACGCGAAGTACTGTCAAGGACTTGATCAAAAAGGGTCAGGTATCTGTAAATGACACCCTTGTCAAAAACCCCGGTTTTCAAGTGGATACAGAGCAGGATCTAGTTACCTGCATGGGCAATCCCATCACATACCAGCGCCTGTATTATTATATGCTCCACAAGCCTGGCGGCGTCGTCACTGCTACCAGAGATCATCATGCGTCTACCGTGATGGCGCTGCTGCCGGATGCCAGCGGAAAGCATCTGGCACCTGTGGGGCGGCTTGACAAGGATACAGAGGGTCTCTTACTGATCACAAATGACGGTGAACTTGCCCACAATCTGCTGTCGCCCAACAGACATGTGGAAAAAACATATTATGCGGAATGCAGGGGAACACTGACAGCAGATGCTGTCACTTTGTTGGAAAATGGCGTGGAGATCGGTGACGAAACACCCACACGTCCTGCCAAAGTAAACGTGTTAACACAGTCGGCGGATTTTTATGCGATGGAGCTAACGATAACCGAAGGGCGGTATCATCAAGTCAAAAGAATGGTGCAGGCTGTGGGCGGTTCTGTCACGTATTTGAAACGTCTTTCGATGGGAACACTGTCGTTGGATGAAAACCTTCCTAAAGGTTCCTACCGGGCACTCACAGAACAGGAAATTGCAGGATTAAAAACACGATAAGGAGGACTGTGAATTGTCAGTATCAAACGGCTTTCTGCCTATGACAATGGAAGAAGTAAGAGAACTTGGCATAAAGCAGCTGGATTTTATCTATGTCACGGGGGATGCTTATGTAGATCATCCTTCCTTTGGACATGCGATCATCACACGGCTGCTTCAGGCACATGGGTATCATGTCGGCATCATCGCCCAGCCAGACTGGAAACAGGATGACAGTATTGCCGTGCTTGGCACACCGCGCCTTGGTTTTCTGGTGTCCTCCGGCAATATGGATTCGATGGTCAATCACTACTATGTGTCCAAAAAACACCGTGAGACGGATGCCTATACACCCGGCGGCGTGCCATACAAAAGACCAGACCACGCGACAGTCGTGTACAGCAATCTGATTCGGAGAAGCTTCAAAAATATTCCAATCATCATAGGCGGTATTGAGGCAAGTCTCCGGCGTATGGCGCATTATGATTATTGGTCGGACGCCTTCAAGCGTTCGATCCTGCTCGACAGTCAGGCAGATTTGATCTCCTATGGGATGGGTGAGAAATCCATTATTGAAATTGCAGATGCGCTAAACAGCGGTCTATCTGTAAAGGATTTATCCTTTATCGCCGGAACGGTGTATAAGACAAAAGATATTTCAGGTCTGTATGACTATGAGCTTCTGCCTTCCTATGATGCGATGACCGCCGATAAACTCCAATATGCCAAAAGCTTTAAGATACAGTACGATAACACCGACCCATTCAATGGTAAGACGCTGGTCGAACCGTATCCGAATGGCGTCTATGTCGTACAGAATGTACCATCAAAGCCGCTGTCTGTGCAGGAGATGGATGATGTATACGCACTGCCGTACCAAAGAACCTATCATCCATCGTATGAGGCACAGGGCGGTGTGCCGGCGATCTCTGAGATCAAATTTTCACTGATCAGCAACCGCGGATGTTTTGGCGGCTGTAATTTCTGTGCGCTCACCTTTCATCAGGGACGCACGATACAGGTGCGCAGCCATGAATCGATTCTGGCAGAGGCCAATTCCATTGTGCAGGACCCAGACTTTAAAGGGTATATTCACGATGTGGGCGGTCCGACAGCAAACTTCCGCCAACCCTCCTGTCAGAAGCAGATGCAGGCTGGCGTCTGTAAGCACAGGCAATGTCTGTGCCCCAAACCCTGTCCGAATCTGGAAGTAGACCATTCGGATTATTTGTCCCTTCTGCGTAAGCTGAGAGCCCTGCCAAATGTCAAAAAAGTATTTGTGCGGTCAGGAATCCGCTTTGATTATCTGATGTTAGATCAGGATGATACCTTTTTCAGAGAACTTGTGGAGCACCATATCAGCGGGCAGCTCAAAGTGGCACCAGAGCACATCTGTAATGCCGTCCTGTCCAAAATGGGCAAACCGGAAAACGCTGTCTATGAGGCATTTACTGAAAAATACCACCGGCTGAATCAAAAACTTGGCAAAAATCAGTTTTTGGTGCCCTATTTGATGTCCTCCCATCCCGGTTCGACACTCAGGGAAGCGGTGGCGCTGGCTGAATATCTGCGAAAGACTGGCTACATGCCAGAACAGGTACAAGATTTTTATCCCACTCCGTCAACAATGTCAACAGTTATGTATTATACCGGCGTGGACCCTGTGACGATGAAGCCCGTCTATGTCTGTAAAAATCCGCATGAAAAGGCAATGCAGCGCGCACTGATACAATACCGCAATCCCAAAAATTATGAACTTGTGCGCGAAGCCCTGAAACTTGCCGGGCGGGAGGATTTGATTGGATATGACAAAAAATGTCTCATCAAGCCAAGAAAACCGGCAGGCGGGCCCGCAAACCAGCAAAACAAGCAGGACAGACAGAAAGCGTCAGCAAAGAACATGCCAGCGAAGAAAACGATAAAGAAAAAAACAATACGAAATATTCATAAACACAAACAGTGAACAGGAAAGCATTCATAATTTTATAAAAATTTAAAGGAAGATAGAACGATGAATATTATTTTGATTACAGGTGCATCCTCTGGCATGGGCGTAGAGTTTGCACTGCAACTGGACAATGTGTTCAAAAATATCGACGAAATCTGGCTGGTCGCGCGCCGCAAAAAAGAAATGCTGGAAGTGGCACAGCATCTCGAACACACGACACGGGTGCTGGATATGGACGTCACAGACGATGAACAAATCAAACGGCTGGAAAAGCTGCTCTCAGACGAAAAACCAATGATTCGCATGCTGGTCAACGGTGCCGGATATGGCATCATGGGAGATTTTTCTGCCTCTAATATCAAGGATGCGCTTGGCATGATTGATGTAAACTGTAAGGCATTGACCCAGATCACGCATCTGTGCATTCCCTATATGCGCCAAAACAGCCGCATCATACAGCTTGCCTCGAGTGCCGCCTTTTTGCCGCAGCCCAATTTTGCAGTTTACGCGGCGACAAAATCTTATGTGTACAGCTTCTCGAGAGCGTTGAATCAGGAGCTGCGCCGCAGGAAAATCTATGTCACCGCAGTTTGTCCGGGACCTGTGGACACGCCTTTTTTTGACATTGCGGAAAAGACTGGCAGCACGCTTGCCGTGAAAAAACTTACGCTGGTTCGTGCAGACCAAGTGGTTGAGAAGGCGATTGCAGATTCTTACCACAAAAGAGAGCGGTCTGTGTATAGCGCTTGGATTCAGAGCTTTGAGGTACTTGCAAAGGTACTTCCGCACAGAGTGCTTCTGGAAGTTATGCGCTTCTTAAAATAATTTCATGAAATAATTTACTTTTATATTTAATAAATCAGGAGACAGCAGATGAAAATGCATAAGCAGCAAAAAGGAGAGTATGCATATCCTCCTTATGAACGTAAAAGAGTAATTATCCGCACCGTAGCATATTTTTTGATATCCCTTGCAGTATTTTTGCTGGGATATTTTTCCACAGGCAAGAAGGAAAATCTCCTTACAATCGTCGCTGTTTTAGGACTGCTGCCATCGAGCAAAAGTCTGGTATCCGTCATCATGTACTTCAAGATTCCAAAGTTCAGCGAAATCGTTTATCAGGAAATTTCCGCACAGGAAGGTGCTGTGCCAGTTCTGTACAGCATGTATCTGACTTCTTATAAGACAAATTTTCCGATAAACTGTTTTGCTGTGCGCGGCAATCATCTGATTGGCTATACAGAGTTTGCGGACTGTGATGCTGCTGCGTGTGAGGAGCATATACAGGGAATCTTGAAACAAAACAGTGTGAAAAATGTAACGATCAAAATTTTTCATGATAAGACGCGCTTTACAGAGCGTCTGGCTCAATTGCAGGCACTGGAAGCCAGCAGGAAAGAGGCGGAGATTCTGACGCTCTTATGTGATATCTCATTATAAGCTCAGGAGACAGCAGTTATGATTGCAACAAAAATTGCAGCAAACGAGGCAGGACAGCGCTTTGACAAATATCTCAAAAAGCTGCTAAAAGATGCCCCGGACAGCTTTATTTATAAAATGCTCCGCAAAAAAAATATTGTCTTAAACGGCAAAAAAGCGGATGGCAGAGAAAAGCTATGTCTTGATGATGAAGTACAATTTTTCCTTGCCGGTGAAACCTTTGAAAAGTTCTGCGGAAACAGTCAAAACAGCCAGATGGACACTACCTCTTATGAACGCGCATACAAAACATTAAATGCTATCAAAATTGTATACGAGGACGATCAGATTCTGGTAGTCAACAAGCCTTGCGGAATCTTATCGCAAAAGTCAAAACCAGAAGAATGCAGTGTCAATGAATGGCTGATTGGATACCTGCTTGCCACGCACTGCATCACGCCAGACTCCCTTGCAACCTTCAAACCCTCCATCTGCAACCGGCTGGACAGAAATACCTCCGGCATGGTTGCCTGCGGCAAAACACTTGCCGGGAGCCAGTATCTAAGCCATATTATCAAGGACAAATCCCTTGAAAAATATTATTATTGTCTGATTTCGGGAGCGTTGGCACTCGATGCGCGTGTGACAGGCTGGCTCTGCAAAGACCGGATACAAAATAAAGTCAGCATCTATCATCAGGAAACGGATGTGCCAAGATCTCTGAAACAGGACGCTGTCTATATTGATACGGCGTTTCATACCGTTCGGACGGCACACAATAGGACTTTATTGGAAATCCAGCTTTTTACCGGAAAGACACATCAGATTCGTGCGCATCTGGCGTCATTGGGATATCCTATCATTGGCGATGCCAAATATGGCGATGCGAAAATCAATCAGTTTTATGCACAAAAAGGCGTTCATGTACAGCTGCTTCATGCACACAAACTGATTTTTCCGGTGTGTCCAGCAAAGAATGGCGAACAGGACTTTGTTCAGACTTCGGGCAGAGTACTTGAATGCCCGCCACCCGAGATCTTTGAAAAACTTCTGAATGGAGAGTAATAGATGGCTACATGGAATTCAAGGGGACTTCGCGGCTCCCTTTTAGAAGAAATGATTAATATGGCAAATGAAAAGTATCGGGACAATGGACTGGCGCTGATTCAGAAGGTGCCAACGCCCATCACGCCGATTAATATTGACAGGGAAACTAGACACATTACTTTGGCTTACTTTGAGCAGAAGAGCACCGTCGATTACATTGGTGTTGTGCAGGGGATTCCTGTCTGCTTTGACGCGAAGGAATGTGCGGTTGACTTGTTTACACTGCAAAAGATTCACCCGCATCAGGTGCAGTTTATGAGGGATTTTGACAAGCAGGAAGGCATCGCGTTTTTTCTGATTTATTTTACAGCGCGGGATATTATGTACTATATGAGCATCCGTGAGCTGAATGTGTTCTGGGACAGGATGGAGAACGGCGGACGGAAAAGTTTTCGAATCGAAGAACTCAAAGACCAGTATTTCATGAAACACAAAAACGGACAGATGGTGCCCTATCTTGATATGATTCAGTTGGATTTAAACGAGAGAGATGGTTGACACAGGGGTGAAAAAAGTGTATACTGCGTTTATTGTATCGCGGTGCTATGGTAACGAATTAGCACGTTAAATCACTAAAGTGATTAGGTGAAAATGAAACTGGAAAGGACTGACAAAGAATTTATGGGAAAAAGACTTGTGCACACGCCGGAGGGCGTTCGTGATATCTATGGAAAAGAATACGCGAATAAGCAAAATATTCAGAAACTTTTTGGTGAGATCCTTCACCGTTACGGTTATCAGGAGATTCAGACGCCGACTTTTGAATTTTTTGATGTGTTCAGCCGTGAAATAGGAACGACACCCTCCAAAGAATTATATAAATTCTTTGACAAGGAGGGAAATACACTGGTTTTAAGACCTGATTTTACGCCGTCCATCGCGCGGTGCGCCGCGAAGTATTTCATGGACGAGACGATTCCGCTCCGGTTCTGTTACTCAGGAAATAATTTTATCAACACCAACGATTTGCAGGGCAAATTAAAAGAGACAACACAGATGGGGGCAGAACTTCTTGGCGATGCGTCTCCAGAAGCCGATGCAGAGATGATCGCGATGCTTGTCGAGGCGCTGCGCAATACTGGATTAGAAGAATTTCAGGTATCCGTAGGACAAATCGAATTTTTCAAGGGATTGTGTGCGAAGGCAGCACTTGATGAGGAGACGGAATATGAACTGCGCGAATTCATATCCAACAGAAATGAATTTGGCGCACAGGAGCTTTTATTGGAGAAAGAAATACCGTCAGATTCCATCAAGGCACTTCTGAGTGTAAACAGCCTGTTTGGCTCTTATGAAATTCTGGACAAAGCCTTGGACAGTGCAGACAACCAGCGTTCCCGAAAGGCCATAGAGCATTTGAAGCAGGTGTATGCGCTGTTAAAGGTTTATGGCGTGGACCAGTACATATCGTTTGACTTGGCTATGGTCAGCAAATACAACTATTACACGGGCATCATTTTCAGCGCTTACACGTATCAGGCAGGAAGCGCCATCGCAAAGGGCGGCAGATATGACAACCTTCTTGAAAAGTTTGGAAAGCCAGCGCCAGCGACCGGATTTGTCGTCATGATTGATGATCTTGTCTCAGCGCTGACGCGCCAGAACTGTTGTCCCACACCGGAAAATAACAATATCCTGCTGGTGTATGCAGATGATTTTGGCAAAGCTGTGGCAAAAGCGAGGATGTACAGAGAACAAAACTATGCCGTTGCTTTGATGAAACAGGAACAGCCCAGAGAGCATTACTCAGAATTTGCAGAAAACAACAATATTTCACAAGTCATTTTTATATAAAAGGGAGGTATTTTGAGATGAACAGACAGACAGAAGAGATACGATACCTTACCTTTGCGCTCGGTAAGGGACGGCTTGCCAGCAAGACCTTGGAGCTTCTGGAACAAATCGGGATAACCTGCGAGGAAATGAAGGATAAAAGCTCGCGGAAGCTGATTTTTGTCAACGAGGACTTAAAACTCAAATTTTTTCTGGCAAAAGGTCCCGATGTGCCTACTTATGTGGAGTACGGTGCAGCGGATATCGGCGTGGTGGGCAGTGATACCATCCTCGAGGAAAACCGGCGCGTATACGAAGTCCTCGACCTTGGTTTTGGCAAATGCCGAATGTGTGTGTGCGGCCCGGCTTCCGCAAGAGAACTTTTGCAGCATCATGAGATGATCCGCGTGGCGAGCAAGTATCCCAAAATCGCCAAGGATTATTTCTATAATCAAAAGCATCAGACCGTGGATATTATCAAATTAAATGGTTCTGTTGAATTAGGCCCGATTGTCGGACTCAGCGATGTGATTGTGGATATTGTTGAGACAGGTTCCACTCTGAAAGAAAATGGTTTGGAAGTACTGGAAGAAATCTGTCCGCTTTCTGCGCGGATGATTGTCAATCAGGTCAGCATGAAGATGGAAGCGCAGCGAATCAAAAAATTACTACAGGCACTCAAGGAGGCAAAGTAAAACGATGAAGATCATACAATTGACAAACGATACCAAGCAGAATCTGCTTGAGACATTGTTAAAAAGAAGCACAAATGATTACGGTGACTACGAGAAGGTGGTTGCTGAGATTATCGAAGCAGTCAAGGAGCGCAAGGAAGAGGCGGTTTTTGAGTATTCACTGAAATTTGACAAATGCAATATGACAAGGGAAAACTTCAAAGTCACAAAAGAGGAAATTGAGGCGGCTTATCAGGAATTGGATACACATTTTATACAGGTTATGAAAGATTCTGCTGCCAATATCCGCGATTATCATGAGAAACAAAAAAGAAACAGCTGGTTTGACGCCAAGACAGACGGAACCATTTTAGGACAGAAAATTACACCGATGCAAAATGTCGGGGTCTATGTTCCCGGCGGAAAGGCAGCCTATCCCTCCACAACCTTGATGAATGTCGTTCCGGCAAAAGTTGCAGGCGTTCCGAATATCATTATGACAACCCCCGCAGGCGCAGATGGGAAGGTGAATCCCGCAACGCTTGTCGCTGCGGACATTGCAGGTGTAGATGCCATTTATAAAGTAGGCGGCGCACAGGCGATCGCAGCGCTTGCCTATGGGACAGAAATGATTCCAAAGGTTGATAAGATTGTAGGACCCGGAAACATCTTTGTGGCGCTTGCCAAACGTGCAGTATATGGACATGTCAGCATTGACTCGATTGCCGGGCCCTCCGAGATACTGGTACTTGCAGACGAGAGCGCGACACCGCGGTATGTGGCGGCAGATCTATTGTCTCAGGCAGAGCATGACGAGCTGGCATCCGCGATTCTGGTCACGACAAGCGAAACACTGGCAAAGAGCGTCTCCGAAGAAGTGGACCGTTTTCTTGAAACGCTTGAACGAAAAGAAATCATACAGAAATCGCTTGAGAATTATGGATATATCCTTGTGGCGCCCGACATGGAGACAGCGATTGATGCCACAAATGAGATTGCTTCGGAGCACCTTGAAATATTGACTAAAAATCCTTTTGACACCATGACAAGAATCCGAAATGCCGGCGCGATCTTCCTAGGAGAATACTCTTCTGAACCGCTTGGCGACTACTATGCAGGTCCCAACCATGTTCTTCCTACCAACGGCACTGCGAAATTCTTCTCTCCGTTAAATGTGGATGATTATGTGAAAAAGTCAAGCATTATCTGTTATTCGAGAGAAGCGCTTGAAAAAGTACATGAGGATATCGAACTGTTTGCCCAAAAAGAAGGGCTGACTGCGCATGCTAATTCCATTCGTGTGCGTTTTGATAATTAGCTGGTGATGGAGGAGGAGCATGGAACGAATCGCAGAAGTAACTAGAGAGACAAAAGAGACTTCCATTTTTATGAAGCTCAATCTTGACGGTGAGGGAAAATCATGTGTCAATACAGGAATTGGTTTTTTTGACCACATGCTGGAGGGTTTTTCAAAACATGGTTTTTTTGACTTAGAAGTCAAGATCACAGGAGACTTGCACGTAGACGGGCACCATACCGTTGAGGATGCCGGAATTGTGCTTGGGACTGCGATCAAAAACGCCGTCGGAGACAAAAAGGGAATCAAGCGGTATGGATATTTTATTCTGCCAATGGATGACGCACTTGCGCTCTGCGCTGTAGATCTCTGCGGGCGCCCATATCTGCAATTTGACTGTACCTTTCCACAGGCGATGGCTGGCAGTTTTGACACCGCTCTGGTAAAAGAATTTTTCTACGCGGTATCCTACAGCGCTGCCATGAATATTCACATTAAAATGCTCAGCGGCGAGAACAGCCACCATATGACCGAGGCGGTATTCAAAGCATTTGCGAAAGCGCTCGACGACGCAGTAACAATAGATAAACGCATCAATGATGTGCTTTCCACGAAAGGGAGTTTATAAATGAAAAAAATGACACGTTTTCTCTGCACGCTGCTTGCAGTATGCATGCTTTGCGGAATTCCGTCAATGACTTCAGAAGCGGCAGTTGTGGAGCGAGGGATTGATGTCTCAAAATGGCAGGGACCGATCAACTGGCAGGCAGTGGCACAGAGCGGTGTGACATTTGCCTTTATCCGGGTTGGCAATACGTTAAAAGGCATTGACGAATACTTTTATTACAATATGCTCGCAGCACAGCAGGCAGGAATCAAGACAGGCGTCTATATCTACTCTTATGCCAAAAATGTGCAGGAGGCAGCGATGGAAGCGCAGTTTGTATTAAACGCAATCCAGAATGTACAAGTATCCTATCCTGTCGTGTGGGATGTGGAGGATAATGTACATAAATCGCTGTCCCCTGAAATGCTGTCGCTGATGGCAAACACCTTCTGCGCGACGATTGAGGCAGAGGGCTATTATCCGATGGTTTATTCCAGCGCTAACTGGTATAAAGACCGCATTGGCCCCGTATTTTATGACAAATGGGTAGCGCAGTGGGCTGCTGCCTGTGATATTCCTGATGCAGCGGTATGGCAGTACACCAGCAAGGGCAGCGTTCCCGGAATCAATGGAAATGTCGATATGGATTATGCACTCAAAGATTATTCCACAAGCATCGTCAACACGGGCTGGGTTCCCAGAAAAGGTTTTCTGTATTATTACATCAACTATAAAATGCAGCGGGGATGGCTTGATCTGGGCACTGCAAAGTATTATCTCGACCCGGCAGGGCGCATGGTCACTGGCTGGCTGCCATTAGAGGACAGTCTGTATTATTTGCAGCCTGACGGTGTGATGGCAGTTGGATTTACACCGATTGGATTAGGAATGTACTGTTTTGGCGCAGATGGAAAAATGCTCACAGGACTTCAGAATCTCAATGGTCTGTGTTATTATTTTGCACAGGACGGTGCGATGTACACAGGATTTCTTGATTTTCCCGAAGGAAAACGGTTCTTTTCTGTAGATGGGCATATGTTTACCGGACTCAACATTGTCAATAACCAATATTATTATTTTGATGCAAACGGTATTATGCAGACAGGATGGCAGACACTTGGCGACCAGACATTTCTATTTGCAGCGGATGGTTCTATGGTGTACGGCTGGTTTAACGATGGAGTGTACAGCTACTATCTGTCCATGGCAGACGGGCACCGATCGACAGGATGGCAGACCATCGAGGGCAGAACTTATTTCTTTGATGAAGCTGGACATATGATGACAGGCGCCGTGACATTAAACGGTCTTTCCTATCTCTTTGCAGCGGACGGCACGATGTTTACAGGCTGGTTCAACGATGGGGTCTCCACAAAATATTATGAGGCGGACGGACATATGGCAATCGGTCTGACAACAATTAACGGAAGTGTGTACTACTTTGATATCAATGGAAATATGCAGACAGGCATTGTTGAGCTTGATGGCATTCCGTATCTATTTGATGTTGACGGCAAAATGCTGCCACAGCCAGAGCCTGTACAGCTTCCACAAGCAGGGTAGGTAAAGTATGAGAAAATTAGCATTAAGTGATGAAATATTAATGAAGGTTGAAAAACCCGCACGCTATATAGGAAACGAAGTAAACAGTGTAATAAAAAGCAAACCTGACATCTCTGTCAGGTTTGCAATGTGTTTCCCGGATGTCTATGAGATTGGAATGTCACATCTGGGGATACAGATTTTATATGACATGCTGAATCAGTTTGAGGATACATGGTGTGAGCGCGTCTATTCTCCGTGGCCGGATTTAGACAGGGTGATGCGCGAGAAAAAAATCCCGCTGTTTGCACTGGAATCGCAGGACCCTGTCAAAGAATTTGACTTTTTGGGTATTACGATACAGTATGAAATGTGCTATACCAATATTCTGCAAATTTTGGATTTATCGCAGATTCCTCTCACCGCCACAGAGAGGACATGGGCGCATCCGGTTGTCATTGGCGGAGGGCCCTGCTGCTCGAATCCAGAACCCATTGCAGAATTTTTTGATATCTTTTATATCGGAGAGGGAGAGACACAGTACCGCGCACTGCTGGATTTGTATAAAAAGTGCCGTGATGCAGGAATGTCCAGAACATCGTTTCTCGCGGAAGCTGCCAAACTGCCCGGAATGTATGTTCCGCAGTTTTACGAGGTAGTCTATCACGAAGATGGTACGATACAATCCTTCGAGCCAACACGCGCAGACATTCCCAGAACCATCCTAAAAGAGATTGTCACCGATGTGTCCCATACGTATTATCCCGAAAAACCAGTAGTGCCTTTTATCAAGTGTACACAGGACAGGGTGGTGCTTGAAATCCAGCGGGGATGTATCCGCGGATGCCGTTTTTGTCAGGCAGGACAGCTCTATCGTCCTGTGAGGGAACGCGATGTGGAAATGTTGAAAAACTACGCAGTAAAGATGCTGGAAAATACAGGCTACGATGAGATTTCACTCAGTTCTTTGAGCTCTAGTGATTATTCGCATCTTGAGGAGCTTGTCACCTTCCTGATTGATAAATGCAAGGAAAAGAAGGTCAATATCTCGCTGCCTTCTCTTCGAATTGATGCTTTTTCACTCAATGTTATGGAAAAGGTTCAGGATGTCAGAAAGAGCAGTCTGACGTTTGCGCCGGAGGCAGGAAGCCAGCGTTTGAGAAATGTGATCAATAAAGGCCTGACGGAGGAAGTGATCTTAAAGGGTGCCACCTTGGCATTTGAGGGCGGCTGGAACCGCGTTAAGCTCTATTTTATGCTGGGGCTGCCCACAGAGACAGAGGAGGATATCCGCGGAATCGCGGAACTTTCCAATAAGATTGCTGTCGCTTTTTATGATACCGTGCCAAAGGAAAAGAGAAACGGCAGGGTACAGATTGTAGCCAGCACCTCCTTCTTTGTTCCCAAACCCTTTACACCGTTTCAGTGGGCGCCCCAGTGTACCAAAGAGCAGTTTTTAGAGAAAGCATACAAGACGCGGAGAGCCATTTCAGAACAGCTCAATCAAAAGAGTATCAAATATAACTGGCACGAAGCAGATGCAAGTGTCATGGAGGGAATCCTAGCCCGCGGTGACAGACGTTTGAGCCAGCCGATATTAAAGGCATATCAAAAAGGCTGTATCTTTGATGCATGGGGAGAGTATTACAAGCATGATGTGTGGGTAGAAACTTTTGAAGAATGCGGTATTGATACCAGTTTCTACACGACACGGGAACGCAGTCTGGATGAAATCTTCCCTTGGGATTTTATTGACTGCGGGGTTTCGAAAGAATATTTGAAAAAGGAATGGCAGCACGCGTTGAACGAACAAGTCACGCCAAACTGTCAACAGCAGTGCAATGCCTGCGGCGCTGCCAGATACCAGTGCGGTATATGCAGCACAGCGCGTTCCTGTCCATAATGCCAGATGCAAGGAGGTTCTTTGTGAAATTAAGAGTTAAATTTTCAAAACACGGGGTGCTTCGCTTTATAGGACATCTTGATGTCATGCGGTATTTCCAGAAGGCGATACGCCGCGCCGGGATTGATATCGCCTATTCGGCAGGCTTTAGCCCGCACCAGATCATGTCCTTTGCCGCGCCGCTTGGCGTAGGGCTTGAGAGCAATGGTGAATATATGGATATTGAAGTACATTCACTGACAAGCTCAAAGGAGTTTGTAGATGCCCTCAATGCACAGATGGTTGAGGGCATCAAGGTGCTCGAAGCCCGCCTCCTCCCAGACAATGCCGGAAATGCCATGGCAAGTGTCGCGGCAGCACAATACACCATCACCTTTCGTGAAGCGTACCAGCCAGCCTTTTTGACGCAGTCCGTCATGGATGGCTTTATTCGTCAAGAAACCATTATGGTGACAAAAAAGACCAAAAAAAGCGAAATAACGTTCGATATCAAGCCCTTGATCTATGAGTGCCGTTTTCAGGAAGAAAGCCGCGCAGTTTTACTGACTGTCGATGCAAGCAGTGCAAACAATATCAAGCCGTCACTTGTCATAAAAGCCTTGTATGAGTTTTGCCAACAAAGTTTTGACGAGTTTGGTCTGCTGATTACAAGGGAGGAAACCTATACCAATTGTGGTACACCAGACGCCGTTTCGCTCATACCGCTTGGCGCAGTTGGGAGTGAATACGGATGAATGATATGCGCTATATTATTACAGAATACTGCCATCGAGACATAAAGGGGATTCTGGCATTTTCCCTTGACACCAAAACGGATAAAATGGAATCCGTCAATTTTACTTCTTATGACCAGTATAATGAGAGTATAACGATAGGCGACATATTTGTGGCAAAGGTGCTCAATGTCTCAAAGCAGATTCAGGCGGCATTTATTCTCTATGCGCCCGACAAGAAAGGATATCTGCCCATCCATACAGACTACACACCCGTCATCACCAACCGCAGCTATGACGGAAGAATTTTAGCCGGGGATGAGATTCTTGTTCAGTTGGAAAAAGAGGCAGTGCGGACAAAAGAACCTGTATTTACCATGAACTTGTCTCTGGCTGGCAGGTACAGTGTGATTTCCTACGCCAACACCTACAAAGGCGTCTCCAAAAAGTGTACCAGATTAGAGCGCGAACAGCTTCTGGCTGCGATTCCTAAGGAGCTTGAGTACGGTGTCGTGATTCGCACAAATGCGGCATCCTTATTACAGCAGCCGCAGGAATCTGCTGACCTCCTACAGCCTGTCAAAGAGGAGATTTGCTATCTAAACCAGCGGATGAACGCATTGATTCAAAACGGCATCCATCGGACATGTTTTAGCCGCATATGGCAGTCACCGCCGTTATATCTGACAAAACTGCGTGATGAAAATGCCCAATGCCAGCAGATCATCACAGATCAAAGCGTGCTTTATGATGAACTGAAGGACTTTACAGCGCTTTATATGCCTGAACAGTCCGCAAAGCTTTCTCTATATCAAGATGCCTCCTATCCGCTGCAAAAACTATACCGCATAGAAACACACCTGTCAGAGCTGCTCTCAAGAAAGGTGTGGCTGAAATCCGGTGCCTACCTCATCATAGAAAAAACAGAAGCCATGTACGTTATAGATGTTAATTCCGGCAAAAATATCACCAAGAAAGAGACGGCGGAATATATCTATCAGATTAATCGCGAGGCAGCACAGGAAATCATGCGCCAGATACGGCTTAGAAATCTCACAGGCATGATTTTAATTGACTTTATCAATATGGAAGAGCAGTGCCGCATTGATGCACTGTTGCAGGAGCTAAGGATTTTGGCAAAAAAAGACCCCATTCAGACCACTGTCGTTGATATCACCGCGCTTGGACTTGTCGAGATCACACGCAGAAAGACCACGAAATCACTGGCGGAGCAGCTCATCACCCATCAATATCAGGAGGCGTTGAAATGACGATTAAAAGCAACCAAAATGTAGTATATAACAGCACTGCGGAAAGAATCACCGCAGCAAGGACAGAGCTTGGTATGGCTGGCGATATTACACATCAAATTTATCAGTCCCGGCAGTTAGAGCCTGATGAAAACCAACTGATAAAAAATTTTTATTACAGTATTTACCATTTAATAAAAGGAATTTCTATTATTGATACGGGAAAAGAGTATCACTCACATCATGCACTGATTAGTTATTTTAATCGTGAGAGCCGAAAGGCCAATTTCCTTCATGGTGTGTGTGTGGAAGATTTGTTTCGCTCCGGGCTTGACAGATTGTTTGTACTTCGTGATCAATACGATTACAGAGAACGGTATGTAGATGAGGAGGATTATCTGGAAGCTGAGCAACTCTGGGAAAAAATGTATCCTGAGCTGGAAAACATTCTAACAGCCCTGATCAACAGTGAAGGAAAAGCTCCTAAGGAGGATCTGGAATGAGAAAAAAACTGCCTGTCATCATTGGCATCTGCATTTTTGTGTATATTGGAATATTTCTCATAATTATGGTAGGGACACACTCTCTGCCATCGTATGTTTATGAAAATGAAAAGCTCATTGCCAAAGACCTGAACTCCTTCAATAAAATAAACTACCGCGGCTATGTGAAAGATGGAATCACTACCGTGACATGTGAAAAAATGACAGGGATGGAGATTGTCTGGAACTACAATGCTCCTGAAGATATGACAATGCAGATGAATTATACATTGCAAGTGACACGCGGAAAAGCAAAATTAGTCCTGATACAGCCCGGCAAAACCACTGTTACACTGGTGGAACAAAGCAGTGCCGCGGACAAAGATGCTGTCTCTGACACAACATCTGCTACAGAGCAACAGTGCACATTGGATTTAAAAAAGGGCGAGAATAAAATTAAGATCGTGTGCGGGAAAGGAACCTCCTTTTCCCTTTCGTTTGATGTCGAAAATAACGTTGAAATATAGAAAAAATCATTGACAAGCGCTCCCAACGATGCTACTATATATGAGTATGCCGCATAACTAGGTTGAAACGTATCCATGATACTACCAAAGTTAGCGAGTAAATTTTTAGGAGGTGCAATATGTACGCAATTATTGCAACAGGTGGAAAGCAGTACAAGGTTTCCGAGGGAGATGTTATCAAGGTAGAAAAACTTGATGTAGAAGCTGGAAACACTGTAACTTTTGACAAGGTTATTGCTGTTAGCAATGATTCTCTCAAGGTGGGCGCTGATGTAGCAAATGCAACTGTTTCCGCTACAGTTCTGGAGCAGGGAAGAAGCAGAAAAGTCATCGTCTACAAGTATAAGAGAAAGACAGGCTATCACAAGAAGAACGGTCATAGACAAGCATACACACAGGTTAAGATTGATAAGATCAACGCTTAATAGATGTTGTTAGTGAAATATTATGACTACGATTGTAATTTTTAAATCCAACGACACTTATAAAGGATTTACCTGTATGGGACATGCAGGCTTTGGACGGTCTGGAAAAGATATCGTATGTGCTTCTATTTCGATCTTGGTTATCAATACGCTCAATGCCATCGAAGTGCTGGCAAATGAGCATATGATTACAGAGAGTGACGAGAGTGAAGGATATATTGAATGTCGGTTTCCTGATGAGATCAATGATAAGACAAAGCTCTTAATGGATTCTTTGGTAATGGGTTTAAAAGAAATCGAACAGAACTACGGTAAACGAAAAAGATTTTTTCTCAAGGAAAAACAATTTTTCGAACTCATAATCAAGGAGGTGTAATACCATGATGAAGTTAAATCTTCAGTTTTTTGCTCATAAAAAGGGAGTTGGTTCTACAAAGAACGGCAGAGATTCCGAGTCTAAAAGATTAGGTGCTAAGAGAGCAGATGGTCAGTTCGTAAAGGCAGGCAACATTTTATATAGACAGCGCGGTACAAAGATTCATCCGGGCGTAAATGTTGGGATCGGCGGAGATGATACATTGTTTGCGTTGGTTGACGGTGTACTCAGATTCGAGAGAAAAGGAAGAGATAGAAAGCAGGCTTCCGTTTATCCTGTAGAGGAGAAATAGAGTCATACTTACGGATTTACTAAGGCTTCAGGTTTCACCTGAAGCCTTTTGCATATGATTGTCAGAATAGAAAGGTAGAAATAAATGTTTGCAGATAGAGCCAAAATATATATCAGAAGCGGCAAAGGAGGAGACGGACATGTATCCTTCCGGCGCGAAAAATACGTACCGAACGGCGGCCCTGATGGCGGCGATGGCGGCAATGGCGGAAGTGTGATTTTCGAAGTTGATGAAGGCTTAAACACCTTGACAGACTTTCGCCATATCAGAAAATATTGTGCTCAGGATGGAGAACAGGGCGGCAAGAGAAACTGCCGCGGAAAAAATGGTGCAGATATCATTGTGAAAGTACCAGAAGGAACCGTCATTAAGGAATTGGAATCAGGCAAAATTATCGCTGATATGTCAGGGGAAAATCGCAGACAGACTATTTTAAGCGGTGGAAAAGGCGGAAACGGCAATCAGCATTATGCCACCTCAACCATGCAGGCACCCAAATATGCCCAGCCCGGACAGCCCTCCAAAGAGCTGAACCTGTTTCTTGAATTAAAAGTAATTGCAGATGTAGGGCTTGTAGGATTTCCTAATGTTGGTAAGTCTACACTTTTGTCCCGCGTCACAAATGCAAGACCCAAGATTGCCAATTATCATTTCACAACACTCAATCCAAATCTCGGTGTTGTAGACCTTGAGGGCGGAAGAGGATTTGTCATTGCTGATATTCCGGGACTGATCGAAGGAGCCTCTGAGGGAGTGGGTCTTGGCCATGAATTTCTCCGACATATTGAGCGTACAAAAATTCTGATTCATCTAGTTGATGCTGCCTCTACAGAAGGGCGCGATCCTGTAGCGGATATCTACGCGATCAACAAGGAACTGGAAGCCTACAACGCAGAGATCGCCCAGAGACCGCAGGTAATTGCCGCCAATAAAATAGATGCCGTCTATACCGAAAACGGTGAAGATCCGATTGAACGGATCAAAAATGAGTTTGAACCAAAAGGAACCAAGGTATTTCCGATCTCAGCAGTATCGGGGCAGGGATTGCAGGAGCTATTATACTATGTAGCGGATATGCTAGCTGAGATTGATGAGCCGCCAGTTATTTTTGAATCCGAGTTTCATCCTGATACGGATATTGTTGTGGGAAATGAGCCTTATACCGTCGAGTATGATGAGAAAAACAAGGCATATATTGTCGAAGGCCCCCGTATCGAAAAAATGCTCGGATATACCAATCTGGAATCTGAGCGCGGATTTAAATTCTTCCAGCAGTTCCTCAAAGATAATGGTATACTGGATGAACTAGAGGCGCTTGGCATTCAAGAGGGCGATACGGTGCGGATGTACGGTCTGGCATTCAGCTATTATAAGGAATAAGCGAAGAAAGGAAATAAACCATGACAAGCAAACAGAGATCCTATTTAAAAGGACTAGCGATGAATATTGAGCCAGTATTTCAGATTGGCAAATCCTCCGTAACACCGGAAAATGTTGAGGCGATTTCAGAGGTATTCAATACCCATGAACTCATTAAAATAGCAGTATTAAAAAACTGTATCGATGAGCCAAAAGAAATTGCGAACGTTGTTGCAGAACGCACCCATTCACAAGTCGTACAGGTGATAGGCAAAAAAATCGTATTATATAAACCATTTAAAAAAGATCCTAAAATTATCTTACCCAAATAAAATGGAGGACATTTATGGGAAAACGTGTTGGCATTATGGGAGGTACGTTCAATCCCGTTCATTATGGACATTTGAGATTAGCCTTAACGGCACAGGAGCAGGTCTTGCTGGATAAAGTTCTCTTTATGCCAAGTGGAAAGTCCTATATGAAAAATAATGTTTTGGAGACACACAAAAGGGTTGACATGGTAGCGCTGGCAATCGAAGAATATCCACAATTCGAATTGTCATTGATAGAAGCGAACAAACGGGGCAACACCTATACCGTTGAGACATTACAAGATTTAGCCAAGTCAACCCCAGATACAAAATATTTCTTTATTATCGGGGCAGATTCTTTATTTCAGATGGAGCAGTGGAAGTGTCCTGAACAGATCTTTCAATTGGCTACATTAGTCTGCGCAGTGAGAGATGACTACACGCTTGACACAATACATCAAAAAGGAGAGGCGCTGTCCAAATTAGGAGCAGACATTATTTATCTCAATACTCCCAAATGGGATGTATCATCAACTACGATCAGAGCGATGGTCAGACAGGGAATGCCGATTCACGATTTGGTGCCGCCTAAGGTTGTATACTATATAGAACAGGAGCATTTATATGAAGAAGATTAAGAAGTATTTAAAGAAACATTTAACCAAAGACCGCTATCATCACACGCTTGGCGTTGCTTCTACAGCCGTAGCGATGGCAATGCGGTACAATCCTGACCCAAGTAATTCTAACTTCATAAAAAGAGCTGAGCTTGCCGGGCTTTTACATGACTGTGCAAAATGTATGGACAATGACAAAAAACTTAGGATATGTGAAAAAAATAACCTTTCCTGTAGCAGCTTTGAGAAGAGCCATCCCTATCTTCTACATGGCAGGGTAGGCGCATATATTGCCCAAACAAAATTTCATATCGAAGATACAGACATTCTTCAGGCAATTACTTGGCATACTACAGGACGCCCCAATATGTCACTCCTGGAAAAAATTATATTTATAGCGGATTATATCGAACCTTCCCGCAATCCAATTCCAGAGCTTGATTTAATACGACAGCTCGCCTTTGTCGATATTGATAAGGCAATGGAAAAGATCCTGTCAAACACATTAAAATTCCTTGAGTCGAAAGGCAACCCTATAGATAAAATGACGCAGACGACGTATGACAGTTACGTGAGAACTGCTGTGACAGTGCCCTATCAATCAAAGGCGCTGAACTGTTAATCAATCGTAAAGGAGGAACTGTTATTTGAATCATATTAACGATACCCTAAAGTCAATGATTGATGCTCTTGAAGATAAGAAAGCAGAGAATATCCAGCTAATAGATATCAGCGAAGTATCAACAATCGCGGACTATTTTATTATCACAAACGGCACAAATGCAAGTCAGATTCAAGCATTGTCAGACAATGTAGAAGAGCGGCTGTCAAAGAATGGGATTCGTCCCAAAAACATTGAAGGCTACAATACAGCAAATTGGATATTGATGGATTACAATGATATCCTTGTGCATATTTTCGACCGTGAGAGCCGGGGGTTCTATGATTTAGAACGGATTTGGCGTGATGGCAAAATCATAGATATCACACAAGAGCGATAATACAAAAAATAATATTTACAAGACAATGGTCAGAAATGCAAATTCCGACCATTGTCTTTTTTATGCACAGACTTTTTAGTGATATAAGCGAAAAACGCCATAAACTTTTCCCAATATTTCTACATCATCTAAGATAATAGGGTCCATTGTATCATTTTCTGGTTGAAGTCTGTAATGCCCATCTTCCTTGTAATACGTCTTTACCGTTGCAGAGTCATCGACCAAAGCGACGACAGTATCCCCATTTTCTGCGGTATTACATACATGAATAAAGATGCGGTCTCCGTTAAAAATACCAGCATTGATCATGCTGTCCCCTTTTACTTTTAAGACAAAGGACTCGCCAGCCGGCACCATTTCAGCCGGAATAGGGAAGTAGCCCTCTATATTCTGTTCCGCAAGAATCGGAAGTCCAGCAGCTACAGTGCCAATAATTGGAACACTTGTCATCTCATGTCTTACCATCTGGAAGCTGTCGTCCATAATCTCAATCGCACGGGGTTTGGTCGGATCTCTTCGGATATACCCATTTTTCTCCAGAGTCTCAAGATGTGAATGAACAGAAGAAGTAGACTTGAGATTTACAGCCTCACAGATTTCCCGGACTGATGGCGGATATCCTTTTCTAAGAATCTCTGCCTTGATAAACTCCAATATTTCTTTTTGTTTTGCTGTTATTTTTCCATATGCCATATGTATTTCCTCCTAAATTTTTTTAGATATATCTTCTTTACCATCATAACACATTATTCCCCAAAATGCAAACGTATATTCCGAAAAATTGTTTGGAATATTTTCGGAATATATCTTGACAAGCAAAAATTTGTTCTGTATAATCTGTTTTAAACAGCTGTTCGGAAATTTTGTTTGGAAATTTTGTTCGCCATCCACACTGCAAAGGAGAAATGTTTTATGATGAATACAAACTATGTAACCAGAGCACTTATTAACAGACAAAGGCGTCTCAATCAAATCAAACTGCATACGCTTGCCTTGGCAATCTCGATCATAACAGTGATAACCCTGTCCATTCTGCTTATTTCTTTTTCGACAGAAGCAAATGACAGGGTACATCAGCCATCTTGCAAATACTACAAGAGTATTGAAATTACAAATGGAGACACTTTATGGTCTATTGCAAACGACCATTTTGATTCGGCGTACTACAAAAATACACGCGAATATGTCTCGGAAATCAAAAAAGTAAACAATCTGGCGTCTGATGAAATTGTTGCCGGGAGTTATATTATTATCCCTTATTATTCCGCTGAATCAGATTCGTTTCTCCCTTAAAGTAACCGCTTTGGCAGCCTGACGGCGCCGGTCCTCCTCAAGGGCAGCATAATGTTTTCTGGTGGTATTTACATCTTTGTGGCCCAATACATCTGCCACTAGATAAATATCTCCTGTTTCCCTGTAGAGTGTGGTACCATAGGTGCTTCTGAGCTTATGAGGTGTGATCTTTTTCAGGGATGTAACCACGGATGCATATTTTTTGACCAGATTTTCCACAGCGCGCACAGTGATTCGTTTGTTCTGCATTGACAGGAATAAAGCGTTTTCGTGTCCTTCGACGGGCTTCATAGCGGAACGCTGCTCAAGATAATCAAGGAGTGCCAGTTCAACTTCCTCGCCAAAGTATATTACAGCTTCATAGCCGCCCTTGCGCCGTATTTTGACACCATTATTTTTGAAATCGAGATCTTGTATATCAATGCCGACACACTCAGATACACGAATCCCGGTTCCAAGCATCAATGTAAGCAGTGCAATATCACGCAGTTTATTTTTTTCGTGATATTGCAATTGCTTCTTGGTCAGTTTTTCACCTGTTTCCACAGTGTCAAGCAGGATTGCAACCTCGTCAGGATCAAGCCGGATGATTTCCTTTTCATGCAGTTTTGGCATTTGAACAAGCGCCGCTGGATTTTTCTCTATCATTTCATTTTTGAAGAAATAGTTATAGAAGCTCCTCAGAGACGCGAGTTTTCTCGCCTTGCCGCGCTCGTCATTCATATACTCTTTGCCATCTTTGGTATAGTATGCGCAGTGTTCCAGATATTCTTCGATATCCATGCGGGTAATCTGGTCTAAGATTTCAAGGCGGTATTCTTTGATCGGGGTCTTTTTGAAAACGGGATTACTGTCGTGAAGATATTCAAAAAATACGCGGATGTCATAGGCATAAGCGACGCGTGTCCTGCTGGATATATATTCCTGCATACCTCTGAAATATTGACCGCAGAAGGGAGGAAGTGTATCCAGCAGCTCTCTTAAATGTAAAATATTTTTTTTGTTTACTTCATCATGGTAAGTAGTGGTTGTTTTATTGATCTTTTCCAAGTTTATACAGCTCCTTTATAG
>VSNR01000042.1 GCA_009774345.1 Lachnospiraceae bacterium
AATCCGCAGCGCTTCTTCAAAAGGGCAAGGGTACGTTTTATTCGATATGATGGCATAGAAGCCAAGGTTGGAACCGAGATGAACGTCATTAAAGATGAACTATTTGAAGGCCGTATTCTCGATATGATTCGCAGCTCTCTCGACTTTGTACGCAGCCAAATCAAAGAACACACAAAGCTTGGCACAGACGGTCTTTTCCATACAACGCCCGAGTATCCTGAATTTGCCTGGAAAGAAATCATCATTAACGCCATCGCCCACCGTGATTACAGCATCAAGGGAACTGATATACAAATTAAAATGTTTGATGACAGGATCATGGTTGAGAGTCCCGGCATCCTGCCTGGAATTGTGCGTCTGAACAACCTCCGCACCGTTCACTTCTCCCGCAACCCAAACATTGCTCGCTTTCTCCACGAATATGATTATGTGCAGGAATTTGGTGAAGGGATTGACCGCATGTTTCATGAAATGGCGGCAGCAGGACTTCCAGCTCCTGAGTACCGTGATAATGCCTTTATGCTCAATGCCACAATTCGAAATGAGGTAATAAATGAAACAGATGGGGTAATAAATAAGATAATAAATGGGGCAATAAATATCTCTCTTACCGAACAGGCTGTTTTCGCTGCAATTAAGAAAAAACCAAGAATTACAAAAATGGAATTGCAGAAAGAAACCTCTTTGGGAAAAAGCACAATTGACCGGGCGATTAAGGCATTAAAAGAAAAATGCTTAATAGAGCGTGTCGGTTCTAATAAAACAGGTTATTGGAAAATTATAAATCATGCGTAAAAAACGCCCTCTTTTGCGAAGAATCGACACTTGTTGCACCCTAAAGTACAAGCGTATAATAGTATCAGGCACCAACTTGCAACTGCTCATCATCTATACTGCTTGGAGGATATCACAACATGAAATTAAAAGAAAAAATTCTGGCGCTGTCACTTGTCCCGGTCCTCGTGCTGGGCATCACGATGTTTTTAGTAGCTGCTGACCGGATTGCAAACGGCATCTACGATGCCGCCTACAATGGAATGCATGCGACAACGCTTGCTGTGCGCGACATCTTTGAGGAAGGAAAAAGCGGCGCCTATCACATGGATGAACAGGGGATGCTCTGGAAGGGCGACGCCCTCAACATCTCACAGGCGACAAATATTGTGGACCACATCAAGGAGAGCACTGGCATTGATGTCACCATCTTCTGGGGCGATACCAGAATCCTCACCTCGATTGTCGATGAGCACGGTGCGCGCCAGATCAATACCAAAGCATCCGCGGAGGTGGCAGAACGCGTCCTCCAAAACGGCGAGACCTACTATGACAGAAATATTGAAATACTCGGACAGCGCTACATTGTCTCCTACACACCGCTCTATCAGGAAAATTCCAAGGAAATCATCGGCATGATCTTTCTTGGGACGCCGCAGCAGACCGTCTCTGTCATAATCAACAAAATCCGGGGACAGTTTCTGCTCATCATTCTGTGCATGCTCCTTTTTGTGACAGTCATCGCCTACACACTGGTCAGCCGGATTGTGGCGGCCCTGAAAAAGAACATGGAACTGCTTGATTGTATTTCAAGCGGAAACCTTCAGATCGAAGTCCAGCCAGCTCTTGTCCGGCGCAAAGACGAAATCGGCGATCTGGCAAAAAACATTCTGAATCTGACCGACGCGCTGCGCACGATTGTATTAAATATCCGCACCAAGAGCGAGGCGCTCAATGAAGATACCAACGAGATTGAACGGATCTCTGACAATGTTTATCAGGTGATGAAGGAAGTCAACAATGCAACGCAGGAGATGGGCACCAGCTGCACCACACAGGCGGAGGACGCCAATCAGGCAAACAGCAATGTCGCCTGCATGGGTGACATGATTATTGAGAACACAACGCAGATCACAGAGCTGCACGAGATCTCCGGCACGATGAAAACCGGCGCTACCGCGGCATTAGAGCAGGTCGCAGAGCTCAACGACGTCATGCGCAGCGTGAAGGAATCCATCGCTTTCCTGTCCGAACAGACCAGTCTGACCAACGAGTCCGTTGCCAAAATCAGCTCGACGACAGAGCTGATCACCGCAATCGCCTCTCAGACAAACCTGCTGTCCTTGAATGCAAGTATCGAGGCAGCCCGCGCAGGAGAACACGGCAGAGGATTTTCCGTCGTCGCATCCGAAATCCAGCAGCTCTCTGAGCAGTCCAACCGCGCCGCAGGCGAGATTCAGAAGATGATTGCGAATCTAAACACCAACTCCACACACACGCTCGACCGTGTGAAGGAGGTGCAGCATGTCATCGAAAAACAGGAAGAAAATATCCAGAAAACCAGTGAAATCTTCCGTGAAGTCTGCAATCACATTGACCAGTCTGCATCCGGCATGGATATCATCATGGAAAATTCTGAAAAACTCGAGGATATCCGAACCGAGACCGTAACCGTCGTACAGGATTCCGCATCCCTCTCCGAAGAAAATTCTGCAAGCATTCAGGAGATGATGGCATCCATCGAAAATATTTATCAGGAGCTTGGCGACATCTCAGACAAGACAAAAGCATTGAACGCACTGTCAAAAGAAATGACAGCAAGTGTTGATGTTTTTCATACCTCTTAATCAGACGGGAAATATTTCCCGACGCGCTGGATTCCCCCATCCGCGCAAAAATACGCAGGGAAGAGTTCTCTTCCCTGCGTATTTTATACTTCAAACATCAGATCACCATATGTAGGAATGGGCCAGATCGTGCTGTCCACCACCATCTCAAGTTTATCAATCGGTGCGCGGAGTGCATCCATCGCCACTTTTACCACATCTTTATAATAAAATGCCTGCTCTTTTGCACCGGCGATCGCAGACGCCTTTGCCTCCACCTCTTTCAGGGTATTGAGTGCCTTTTTCGCCTCTGCCAGCAGTCCATCTACCTCCAAGAGCATCTCGGTCTGCGCCGCTGCGCCCGCGCCAGCCTCCTTGATGGCAATGACAGCGTTCGCCAGCTCTCCCGCATAGGAAGCCACTGCCGGAATAATATCCTTTCCTGCCATGTCGATCATCGTCAATGCCTCGATATTGATTGTCTTGGCATAGGTCTCATAAATAATCTCCTCGCGGGATTCCAGCTCAACTCTTGTAAAAATGCCAAACTTCTCAAACAGTGCAACGGCCTTGTCTGTCGTGATGGTCGAAGCCGCCTCAATCATAGACTTAATGTTTGGCAGTCCGCGTCTTTCCGCTTCTGCGACCCACTCGTCCGAGTATCCATCCCCGTTAAAAATGATGCGCTGGTGTGCCGTCATGTACTCCTTGATAATATCATGCACTTCCAGATCAAAATCGGCTGCTTTCTCGAGTCTGTCCGCCGCCTCGCAGAATGCCTCGGCAACAATGGCATTCAGGGTTGTATTGGGGCTTGCAATCGAGTCTGCCGAACCCACCATACGAAACTCAAACTTATTTCCTGTAAACGCAAACGGTGATGTTCTGTTTCTGTCTGTCGCATCCTTCTCAAAATCAGGCAGTGTAGACACGCCCGTCTCAAGTTTTCCACCCTGTTTTACCTTTGCCGCATCGCCTGTCTCCACCAGCTGACGCACCACATCCTCAAGCTGGTCGCCAAGAAATACAGAGATGATGGCTGGCGGCGCCTCATTTGCACCCAGTCTGTGATCATTTCCCACATCAGACGCCGACTGGCGCAGCAAATCCGCATGTCTGTCCACCGCCCTCAAAATGCAGGCAAGCACCAGCAGAAACTGAATATTTTTGTTTGGCGTATCGCCCGGGTCCAGCAGATTCTCACCGTTGTCTGTCGTGATGGACCAGTTGTTATGTTTGCCGGAACCATTCACCCCCGCATAAGGCTTCTCATGGAGGAGGCATCTTAAATCATGCTTGTAAGCCACCCTTTTCATCGCCTCCATGACGAGCTGGTTATGGTCTACTGCAATATTCGCCGTCTCGTAAATCGGTGCCAGCTCATGCTGCGCCGGCGCAACCTCGTTGTGCTGCGTCTTTGCTGTGACACCCAGCTTCCAGAGCTCCTCGTTCAAATCCTTCATGTACGCGCCGACACGCTCTTTGATGACGCCAAAGTAATGATCTTCCATCTCCTGCCCTTTGGGCGCCGGTGCGCCAAACAGCGTGCGGCCCGCAAACATCAAGTCCTTTCTCTGCATATAAAGATCTTTGTCAACTAGGAAATACTCCTGTTCAGGTCCTACTGATGCGGTAACTTTCGTCGCCCCTTTGTTGCCAAAAAGTTTTACGATGCGCAGCGCCTGCTCACTCAGTGCCTCCATGGAACGCAGAAGCGGCGTTTTCTTGTCGAGCGCCTCTCCTGTGTAGGAGCAGAATGCTGTCGGAATACAGAGAATCACGCCGCAGCCAGATTCTTTCAAAAATGCCGGGGAAGTGATATCCCACGCCGTATAACCTCTCGCCTCAAAGGTTGCGCGAAGTCCTCCTGACGGGAATGAGGAGGCATCTGGTTCTCCTTTGATCAGCTCTTTTCCAGAAAATTCCATCAGCATCTTGCCCTCTGCATCCGGGTGCGATACAAAGGAATCATGCTTTTCCGCCGTAATGCCCGTAAGTGGCTGGAACCAGTGTGTATAATGTGTTGCACCATTCTCCACCGCCCAGTCCTTCATCGCCTTCGCCACGACATCCGCTGTTGTCATGGACAGCTCCCCGCCGTAATCCATGACACGCTTCACTTCCAAAAAGACCTTTCTGGTCAGTCTCTCCTTCATCTTCTCAACCGTAAAGACCTTCTCACCAAAGATTTTTTCGACGTTTAATGCTTCACTCATATAGATCTCCTCGCTTTCAATGCTTCATGACACAAGTAAAAAAGTTCCAAAAAAAGAGATAATTCTTTTTTGGAACACCTTTGTTCTCGAGATCATGATATAAAATTTTGAATCGTTACATTTTTGCATTTCATATGATTTGTGCCTAATTTCTTTTACTTTTTATACAATAATATATCTCGGCAAAAAAATCAAGACTTTATTAAAAATTTTTTCAAATAATTTTTAAAAGATTTTCAAGAAAGTCTGTATCAAAGATTATGCATTCCGCACATTCTCCACCCGCATCAGATCATACGCCTCCGGCTTGTCTGAGAGCGCTGCATATAACGTCTGCCGCGCGTGCGGACAGCTCTCCACCGGCTCATTCTCCTCATTGTACAGGGCAAGCACTTTGGTGCGGATATTGCGCCCGTCCGGCTTCATCAGCTCGATCGTATCCCCCACGCAGAATTTGTTCTTCTGTTCAAATCTGGCATAGCCGCGTGCATCCACAGACTCCACCATGCCAAGATATACATATTCATTGACATACGTATTATTGTCATAAATCTGTGTGTGCTCGTCTGGTTTGCCAAAATAAAACCCTGTGGTAAACTGGCGGTAAGTGCATTTGGCAATCTCCGCCCGATACCATTCCATATTTGCGCGGTAAGTCTCCTCCGATGTAAAAAAGTCGTCAAGCGCCTTTCGGTAGGTGCGCGCCACACATGCCACATAGAGCGCCGTTTTCATGCGTCCCTCGATCTTCAGGCTGTCAATCCCTGCGCCCACAAGCTCAGGAATGTACTCGATCATGCACAAATCCTTGGAGTTAAAAATATACGTCCCGCGCTCATTCTCATAGACCGGAAGATATTCCCCCGGGCGCGTCTCCTCAACCACCGCATATTTCCACCGGCAGGGATGTGTACAAGCCCCTTGGTTTGCATCTCTTCCTGTAAAATAATTTGACAGCAGGCATCTTCCTGAATAGGAAATACACATTGCCCCGTGGATAAAACTCTCGATCTCCATCTGTGCCGGTATCTTGTCCCGAATCTGCCGGATTTCCGCCAGTGAAAGCTCTCTCGCAGACACGACACGTTTCGCCCCCTGCTGCCACCAGAACTGATACGTCTTATAATTCGTGTTGTTTGCCTGCGTGGATATATGAATCTCGATCTCCGGGCAGACCTCCTTCGCGACCAGAAACATTCCCGGGTCCGAGATAATCAGCGCGTCTGGCTTCAATGCCTTTAGTTCCTCAAAATAACTTTCCGCCCCCGCAAGGTCCTCATTGTGCGCAAGGATATTTGCCGTCACATACACCTTTACATCACGCTCATGTGCAAAACGGATACCCTCTGCCATCTCCTCCATTGAAAAATTCTTCGCCTTCGCGCGAAGTCCAAATGCCTCCCCGCCAATGTACACGGCATCCGCCCCAAAGATCACTGCCGTCCTTAATACTTCCAGACTGCTTGCAGGCACGAGAAGTTCTGGTTTTCCTGTTTTGTTCTGTTTCATGAATGATCCCCCATTTCCTTCACTGTCTGGACGCTTCGTTTCGCAGAGAGTGTCACGCCGTCCGCTATGGGCAGTATGGTTGTCTCTAGTTCCTCGCAGTGTGTCAGTTGATACAAATATTCCCGCATCCTGTTGTGAATCGTGCGGTTTCTGCGGATGACCGCATACTTGGATTCAATCAGTTCTCCGTCCTGTAAGATATTGTCTGACACCAACAGTCCTGTAGGTGCTAACAGCCGGCGGATCTCTGGCAGAAAATTGATATACTGCCCCTTCGCCGCATCCATAAAGATCAGATCATACATGCCATCCTCCTTCAAGGACTTTAGAATCTCAGCCGCATCGCCCTCAAGAAGCGTGATACAGTCCGACTTTCCCGCCTTTTCAAAATTCTCTCTGGCAATCGGTATCCTTTTCTCGTACTTTTCAATCGTGGTAATATGGCAGCCCTCCGGTGCATACGCACTCATCAGCAATGCCGAAAATCCAATCGCCGTCCCGACCTCCAAGATCTGCATGGGGCGTCCCCATGTGACCAGAAGCCTCAGCAGGCTTTGCATCTGCGGTCTGATGACCGGCACGTTCGTCTCGATGGCATACCGCTCCAAGGCGTCAAGATACGCCGGTTTCTCACTGTCAAAAGAATGTATAAACGTCAGCATTCTCTCATCCATCATTCTCCTCCGTTCCAAATCAAAAAGGGCAGCCTCTGCCCTTTTGATTACTGCTCTTCCTGCTCCTCGTCGCCGGCGCACAGTATTTCAAGCATTTCCTCCGCATTCATCGCTGTACTCAGCTCATAAGTGCCGGGCTTCAACTCCTTTTTCCTGTAATCAGAAAGCAGATCATAAATGTAGAACACGTTCGCATCCTTGACCAGCCCCTTCTGCTCAAGCATCTTGGCAAGCTCCCTGTTTCCCAGTCCTTCGGAGATCACCACACTGACCGTCCTGCCCTCCCCTTCACTCAGGGGCACATCGGCAAATACCTGAAATCCGAAATCATATGCGTATACTGCGAGCCGAAACACTGCGACAATGATCACCGCTGCCACTACTATTTTAATGATCGTCGCAGAGACCGCCCCCAAGAACTGTTTTACATCCATATCCTTTCCTCCCTGCCTCGCTATACCTCCATAATAATCGGAAGTATCATGGGGCGTCTCTTTGTCTTTTTCCACACAAACTCACTCAGCGTGTCCTTGATGGTTCCTTTGATTTTGCCCCAGTCTGTGATGTTTTTCTTGAGACATCCAAGCACGGCCTTCTCGATCAGCTTGCGTGCCTCGTCAAGAAGCTCGTCGGATTCCTTGACATACACAAATCCCCTCGAGACAATATCCGGCCCTGCAAGCAGCTCCCCTGACCCGCCGTCCAGAGACAGCACCACGATCAGTATACCGTCCTCCGCAAGATGCTGCCTGTCCCGAAGCACCACATTGCCGACATCGCCAACGCCAAGCCCATCCACAAGCACCGCGCCGACAGGGACCTTGCCTGTGATGCTCGCACTGTTATCATCCAGCGAAAGTACATCGCCGGACTGCAATATAAAGACATCATCCTTGTCAATGCCCAAATCCATCGCAATCTTTGCCTGCGCCTTCAGATGCTTGTACTCACCGTGTACTGGAACCGCATATTTGGGCTTTGTGAGCGTGTAGATTAACTTAATTTCCTCCTGACAGGCATGTCCAGAGACATGCGTATCCTGAAAAATCACATCGGCGCCTTTCTTGAACAGCTCATTAATAACCTTTGTGACCGCCTTCTCATTGCCCGGAATCGGATTGGACGAAAAGATCACGGTGTCGCCCTTTCCAATCGAAATCTTCTTGTGCATCCCGCTCGCCATCCGGCTGAGCGCCGCCATGCTCTCCCCCTGACTTCCCGTCGTGATAATGACGGTCTTGTCCTTTGGATAATTTTTGAGCCGCTCAATATCTATCACAGTGTTCTCGGGAATGCTGATACGGTTTAAATTCGAAGCAGTCTCTATGATATTGACCATGCTTCTCCCCTCGACCACCACTTTTCTGCCAAATTTATCTGCTGTATTGATGATCTGCTGTACCCGGTCCACATTGGACGCAAAGGTCGCAATGATGATTCTGGTCTTTTTATGTTCTTCAAACAGCATATCAAAAACCGGTCCCAGCTTCTTCTCAGAGGGCGTAAATCCCTGCCGCTCTGCGTTGGTACTGTCGCACATCAGCGCCAGCACGCCCTTCTTGCCAAGCTCCGCAAAGCGCTGCAAGTCGATTGCGTCGCCGTATACAGGCGTATAATCTACCTTGAAATCTCCTGTGTGCACCACGATGCCTGCCGGCGAATAGATCGCGAGCGCCGCCGCGTCCACGATGCTGTGATTCGTCTTGATAAACTCAATCCTGAAGCAGCCAAGATTGATATTCTGCCCGAATTTGACCACTTTTCTGCGCACATTGTGTATCAGGTTGTGCTCGGTCAGCTTATTCTCAATGATACCCATTGTCAGCTTTGTGGCATATACTGGCACATTGAGCTCCTTGAGCACGTATGGCAGCGCGCCGATATGATCCTCATGCCCATGTGTGATCACGAATCCTTTCACTTTATCCTGATTATTTTTCAGATAAGTGACATCTGGTATCACGAGATCGACACCCAGCATATCATCTGCCGGAAAGCTCAGACCGCAATCCACCACAACAATACTGTCTTCATACTCAAAGGCAGTAATGTTCATTCCAATCTGCTCAAGGCCTCCTAATGGTATGATCTTGAGCTTTGACGTATTTTGTTGTTTGTTCTGTTTCAAAATGAACCTCCTATAACGTTTTTATTAGATCAGGTCAATGTCGTCCAGCATATTTTCAAAAACACCCGCCACAGCCACAAGTTCGTCTTCTTCCTCAACCATATGATAAACCTGCTCGTCACCGTCTGCTTCGGGGGAAGCCTTCAAAATATACGCTTCGCCATCCTCCTCTTCTTCCGCATCTGTTACCAGAATATAATTCACCCCGCCAATGGTTGTCTGCTCGAGCACATAAAAATCCACCTCGGCATCTTCCCCGTCTGGCTTAAAGGCAATTCTCTCCATTATTATTGTCCAAACCTTTCCTTATTTTTCAGATAGTCCAAATATCCCTGTAAAATAAAAACTGCCGCTATCCTGTCAACGTGCTCTTTGCGCTCTTCACGTCTTATACCGGCTTCTATCATCGCTTTATCTGCTGCGACCGTGGTCAAACGTTCATCCCATAGCTGTACCTGAAGACCTGTCCTCCGCTCAAGCATTTCCTTGAAGGCACACGTCTTTTCCGCCCGTTCCCCCACTGTGTCATTCATATTCTTAGGATAACCCAGCACGATTTCATCTACCTCGTACTCTACGATCAATTCCTCAATTCTTGCCAAGGTCTGCCGCAGCTTGCTCTCAGACTTTCTGCGTACAATCTCAATTCCCTGAGCTGTGATCAGCAGCGGATCGCTGACTGCCACGCCCACTGTCTTTGCCCCAAAGTCAAGTCCCATTTTTCTCATGTGTCTCTCCGTATTGGCCACTCTAACCTAAAACCGTCCCGTCCTGTTCCATCCCGCATTGCGGATATAAGAACGGAGCATCTCCTCCACAAGCTCGTCCCGCTCTACCTTCATGATCATGGCTCTTGCACCCTTATGGCTTGTGATATAAGTCGGGTCCCCTGACATGATATAACCAACGATCTGATTTACTGGATTGTACCCTTTCTCTGTAAGAGCAGCATAGACAGAAGCGATCACATCCTTGACCGAAGCGGTCTCACCGAGATCCTCCGGCATCAGTTGTATGAATTGTGTACGTGTTAAATCTTCCATTCTCTATGCTCCTTCCAATTGATGAGCTTCCGTATTTTTGCACTGTTGTATCTATCATAACTTAATTCGCCGCAAAATTCAAGAGTTAGTATAACAAAATATCATCTTGCAGGAATCCGCTGATTTTCCCCGATGCCAGTTGGTTTTCGAGCGTTTTATCCTGCGCCTCACACGCCACCTTCACATAAGTTCTAGTGTGTCCAATCCAATAAGCTCTGTCCCCAATCCTCTTTTTTTCCTCAAACAGCACCTCCACATTCTTTCCAATATAAGATGCCCGAAATGCCTTTGAATCCCGCAGTTCGATCGCTTGCAGCACATTGCTGCGGTGTGTTTTGACCTCCTCTGGCACCTGATCTGGCATCACAGCCGCCTTCGTCCCCCTTCTCTTGGAATATTTGAAGATGTGCATTTCATAAAATCCGACGGTTTCCACAAAGTTTCTGGTAATATCAAACTCCTGTTCCGTTTCTCCCGGAAATCCCACAATCACATCGGTCGTAATTGCCGGATTGTCAAAAAATCTGCGCAGCAGTGAGACCCCTTTTTGATATTCCTCCGCAGTATAATGGCGGTTCATGCGTTTCAGCACACTGTCGCAGCCGCTTTGGAGCGAAAGATGGAAATGGGGGCACAGATGCCTCACCGCAGACAATTTTTTAACAAAGTCCTCTGTGACAATGCGCGGTTCGAGAGAACCCAGACGGATTCGTTCCACGCCCTTGACCGCATCCATTGCCTGTACCAGCGAGAGCAGCTCCTCCATCCCGTAGGAGCTGATATGGATACCCGTCAGCACAAATTCTTTGTATCCTGCTGACACAAGCCCCCGGATTTCCTCAAGAACAGATTCCTGTGCCCGGCATCTGACACGCCCGCGCGCATAGGGTATCATGCAGTATGTACAAAATTGATTGCACCCGTCCTGTATCTTGATATATGCCCGCGTGTGCTCCGCGGTCGAGGTGATCTGCATCTCCTCATACTCCGACGTATGACTGATATCAATCACACTTTCCTGTGATCTGCCTGCCATGTACGCCTCGAGGATTTCGACCAGATCCTTTTTTTTATTGTTGCCTATCAAGAGGTCTACGGCTGTGTCCGCCTCTAACGCCTGCGTGTCTGACTGAACATAGCAGCCGACTGCCACGACAATTCCCGCCGGGTTCGTCTTTTTGGCGCGGTGCAGCATCTGCCTGCTCTTTCTATCTGCGATGTTTGTGACCGTACAGGTATTGACGATATAGATGTCTGCCCGCTCCTCGAAGGGCACAATCTGATATCCGTGCTGTTGCAGTGATTGCAGCATGGCATCCATCTCATAAGAATTTACTTTGCAGCCTAGGTTGTGATATGCTACTGTCTTCATTTTACGGGTAATCCTTTCTATATAAAAAAATTCATTAAAATAAATTCAAAAAATTAATATCACAATTACACAAATATTTTTCCTCATTGCAAACAACTTTTAGCAGGAATGTCAATTTGTACATATTTTTATCTTATTTTCGTCAATTTTCATGACAACTGTTTTTTATCTGTGGTTGACTTTTCCACTGTTTCCCTTTATTATTAAAAGGAAGGGATAATAAAAGGAGGTAGTCAGAATGAAAACAGTTCAGATTTCTTTAAACTCTATTGATAAGGTAAAGTCTTTCGTTAACGATATCACAAAGTTCGATTATGATTTTGACCTTGTTTCAGGCAGATACGTGATTGATGCAAAGTCTATCATGGGTATCTTTAGCTTAGACCTGTCTAAGCCTATTGATTTAAACATCCATGCTGAGGGCGGCACAGACGAGGTTATGGAAGTATTGAAACCTTACTTAGTATAATTACTGTTGTTTCAAGCCGATACATAACGGTATCTTGTCCAGTTTGAGCATTTACCGGGTACATTTTATACAATGTACCCGGTTTTTGTTTATTCATAATCAGTATACTATTTCCATTACTTCGTCCGTATCGAGTGCGGTCTTCACAAGCCCGTCTATCTTTTCATCGAGATTTCTCTCATGGATTCGTATCACATTGAGGTTTGGCTTTGTCACTGGATGCTTTGCCACAAAGATTGTACAGCAGTCCTCATACGGCTGTATCGAAGTCTCATAGGTATGAATCTTCTCAGAAACCTCCACAATCTCCTGTTTGTCAAAGCCAATCAGCGGTCTGTATACCGGCAGGGTGCACACATCGTTTGTCGCCATCAGCGACTGCATGGTCTGTGAAGCCACTTGTCCGATACTTTCACCGGTGATCAGTCCCAGACAGCCGCTCTTTTGGGCGATCTCCTCCGCAATCCGCATCATATAGCGGCGCATGATGATTGTCAGCTCATCATGCGGACACTGGTCGTAAATATAGAGCTGGATATCTGTGAAATTAATGATGTGGAGCCGTATCGGGCCGCTATATTTGGCTACAATCCGCGCTAGGTCCATGACCTTCTGCGTCGCGCGCTCGCTGGTGTAGGGCGGCGCATTGAAATACACCGCGTCGATCTTCACCCCGCGCTTTGCGATCATATACCCTGCAACCGGCGAGTCGATTCCGCCCGACAACAGCAGCATTCCCTTTCCGTTCGTCCCGACAGGAAGCCCGCCGGGACCCGGTATCACCGTTGAATAGATATAGATTTTTTCGCGCACTTCAATGCGCAGCATGACCTCGGGCTTGTGCACGTCAACCTTTAGCTCTGGATATGCCCCAAGCAGTGCCTCCCCGATATCACAGTTGATCTCCATCGAATTTTTCGGATAGTTTTTCCTTGCCCTGCGCGCCTCGACTTTGAAGGTAAACCGCTTGTCGGGATAAACTTTATCAATATAATCAACCACATCCGCGCAGAGCTTCTCAAATCCTTCATCCTCCACATGGACAACAGGACAGATGCCGGTCACGCCAAACACCGTCTGCAACTGTTCTATGGTCTCCTCATAGTCAAATGCCGAGAGCGCGTTGACATAGATTCTTCCCTGTGACTTGGTGACTTCAAATGTACCCTCACAGCGCGTCAGTGCATAGCGGATCTGGTCACATAATTTATCCTCAAACAGATAGCGGTTCTTTCCCTTCACGCCAATCTCTGCGTACTTTATTAAAAATGATTTGTACATACTTTCCTCTTTTCTATTAGAAATTTTTATTAGAAATTTCTATCAGCAGTTTTTATCAGCAATTTTATTTGCGCGTATACCTTCTAAGGACGGGCAGCAGTTCGCTCAGGCACTTTACGGTGTAGTCAATCTCTGCCTCTGTCGTGTACAGGCTGAAACTAAACCGCAGTGTCGCGTCAAGGTACTGTTTCTCCACCCCGATTGCCTTTAACGTCGCCGACACAGACGGCTTATTGGATGAGCATGCACTTCCTGCGGACACATAGATTCCTTTGTCCTCTAAGGCGTGCAGCATCACCTCGCTGCGCACGCCCTGTATGGAGACACTCACCACATGCGGTGCGCCGTCGCGCCCCACAGGGCCGTTGAGCCGAATGCCTTCGAGCGCACTCACCCCTTTTACAAAGCGCTCCTTGATACTGTATAAATATTCCATCTTTTCATCAAAATCTGTAAAAATTTCCTCAATTGCCTTTGCCATGCCAGCGATGCCCGGCACATTCTCGGTGCCAGAGCGCATTCCCTTCTGCTGTCCGCCGCCAAAAATAATCGGCCGCACTTTTGCCTTCTCATTGATGTAAAGAAACCCGACGCCCTTGGGACCATGAATCTTGTGCGCGCTGACGGACAACAGGTCAACGTGCATACGTTTCGGATAGATCCTGCACTTTCCAAATCCCTGAACGGCATCCACATGAAACAGCGTGTTTGGATTCATGCGCTTAATCAATTCTCCTGCCTGCTCAATCGGCTGCACTGCCCCAACCTCATTGTTGGTATGCATGATTGATACCAGAATGGTGTTTTTGGTCATTGCCCGCTCCAGATCGGCAAGGGATACTACCCCCTTTGCATTCACAGGAAGGTACGTCACAGCAAATCCCTGCTCCTCAAGATACGCGCAGGTCTGCAACACTGCCGGATGCTCTATGCGGGTCGTGATAATATGCCGTCCCGCCCTGTAATTTGCATATGCGCCGCCAATCAGCGCGATATTATCCGACTCCGTTCCGCCTGATGTAAAAAGTATTTCCTTTTCCTGTACTTTCATGCATTTTGCAATGACCTCTTTGGCATAGCGCACGTACTTCTCACTCTCCACCCCTTTTTTATGCAGGCTTGAGGGGTTTCCGTACTCATCGCACATGATTCTTGTCATGAGCGCAGCGACTTCCGGCAGACATTTGGTCGTCGCCGAATTGTCAAGATAAACTTCCATCATATCCACACCTTCAAACGTATATTACCTGAAATAGTACTCATATTTATATAAATATGCGGTTTCGGGTCTTTTTGTGATTCAAAACCGCACCGAAAGCACGCTAAAACAAATCACTATGTGTTCCTGTTCTGGTAAGATACAAAACAATACTCTCATGATCCATTTCATAAATCAGCAGCCAATCTGGTGTAATATGACATTCTCTACATCCATCAAAATCACCTACAAGAGCATGGTCTTTATTTTTCTGAGGCAACTCCTCACCATCTGCCAATTTTTTAATAACATCTGCCAGAAGCGAGATATCATATCCCCTTTTTTGCACTCTTTTTAAATCTTTTACAAACCTTGATGTCGGTCGTATTGTGTACTTCATTTGAGTAACTCCTCCATCATTTCATCCACATCGGTATAGGATTTTCCCATAGAGGGGTTCTGTTTCATCTGCCGTACTTCTTCCATTGCCTCTAACGTTTCTTCATTTATGACTGCCCTCGAAATTCTGAACGGAATACACTGCTCTCTGACTGCCTGTTTAACAAACACTGTAAAAGCAGATGTCATATTCAGCCCTAAATCTGCAAACAGCTCTTCTGCCTGCGCTTTTAATTCCTCATCCATTCTCATTGTTACATTTGTCGTTGCCATAATTCTCATCCACCTTTCCAATCCTATCATTGTACCAATCTCATGTAGAGTATAGTGCATATTTTATACTATGTCAATACATTGTTCTTGCAACTGCAAAGTGTATGATAGGAATTATTACTGTTCACAGGTCAGGAATGTGCTGAACTGCGCATTCCGTGAGAAAACGTATAGCTTGTTAAGTCAAAATCCATTTGCGAAGCAAATTTTGCATGGATTTTGACCTGTTACTGGAACGGAGTGAACAGTAACTAGGAATTGTTACTGTTCACAGGCATTTCGTTAACTTTCAAGCCGGTACATCATCCATGCCATTACGGTCATCCCTGCTGTATCGGTGCGCAGAATCCGCCTGCCCAGCGTGACGGGCTTCATGCCATAGTCCATTGCCGCCTGAATCTCTGACGCGTCAAAACCGCCCTCAGGACCGATAAATACAGCGACCGACTGCCCCGGCATTAAGTGGTCAATAATCTGTCTGGTGCCCTCCATGCCTGCCGCTTTGTCCAGTGTCTCCTCCAGCTCATAGGGCACCAGTTTGACATCCATCTGCGCGGCATACGCCAATGCTTCCTGACAGCTCATCACGTCACGCACCCTTGGCACAATGGCTCTGCGGCTCTGCTTGGCGGCTGCCTCGGCAATCCCCTGCCACCGCGCTGTTTTTGCCGCAGCTTTCTTCGCATCGAGCTTTACCACACAGCGCTTCATCGCGACGGGCACAATCTCATACACCCCCAGCTCCACCAGCTTTTGAATAATAAACTCCATCTTGTCACCCTTGGGCAGCCCCTGAAACAGTGTCACCCTCGCGGGCAGCTCCACGCCGTCCTCCTTGATAAAGCGAAGGGTGCACACCACCTTGGTATCGGTGATTTCCTCGATTCCACACCGATAATCTCTGCCATCCACGCCATTGCTGACACTGATTTCATCGCCCGGCTTGAGACGGATGACATTCTTAATATGATTCACATCATCCCCTGTAATTATGACACGCTTGTCATAAATCTGTGATGGTTCCACAAAAAAATGATACATGACTTTAACCTCAATATAATATTCTCATCAAAATTCGAGCAGCGCTTCCAATGTTATCTGGAAAAGCCTTTCCCGCGCAGACAGATTCGTGTTCCAGCTCCTGTCGTCGTACTCGCCGTCTCCCACAAGCAGATCTCCGCTGTACAGCAGCTGCCCAAAGACTTTCCCTCGGTACTGGGCGATCGCTGCCATGGCAGCACACTCCATCTCGACCGCCTGACACCCCTGCTTGATTCTGTGCGCGACCATCTCTTTCGTCTCGCGGTAAAATCCATCTGTAGACCATGTAGTGCACTTGATATAGGGAAGCTTATGCTTTGCCAGCACTTTTTCAAATACTTTCACAGGCAGCTCATTCAAATCAATATATCTGCTTGGCGGCAGATATTTATACGAAGCCCCCTCATCTCTCAGCGCACGCACCGGAAGGATGACATCCCCAGCCGGAATGTCCGCCAGCACACCGCATCCCCCGCAGCACAGCAGTACCTCAACGCCTTCCCCAAACAGCCAGTCTGTCATCATTGCGATGGAACCAGAAGCCACGACAGCCTGAACCACACAGATTTCCATTTCCTTATATTGCAGCTTGTACACATGAAATTTTCGCATTTCTGAGATATACGTCCCGATAATCTCCCCGTGATACTGCACAACAAACGCGTCGAGCACCTCCTGAAAAAATGTCATAAGACATAGGCGCGGAAAGGGGGATTTTTCCTGTTCCCCTCTCCATCCGGGATTGATCACCGCGATGGATTCTGTGCTGTACTCTAAGATTGGATATTCATTTTCTACGATCATTTGTTTTCTCCTATGATTCCTATTTCTTCTGTAAATCCAGCGCTCACGCCGGTTTGCGCGCCGTGACGCTCACCCACTCGCCCTGCGCTGTGACTTCGATCACTTCCAGTCCTGCCGCCTCCACGGCATCGCGCACCGTCTGTTCCTTGTTGTCGATAATACCCGAAGTAATGTACACCCCGCCCGGTTTTAACTGGTGGACAATCACCGGTGTGAGCGGCACAAGCACATCCGCCAGAATATTTGCGACAACAATGTCATATTTCTCAAAGCCAATCTGTTTTTGTACAGACTCGTCGGTGATAAGATTCCCAATCATCATCTCAAAGCACTTCGGGGCGATCTGGTTCGCCTCCATATTTTCCCGCACTGCCTCCGCCGCGCAGGGGTCAAGGTCTGTGCCAACCGCGTGCCGAATCCCATACATCAGCGCGATAATCGAGAGAATGCCGCTGCCTGTCCCCACATCAAGCAGCTCTGTCTCCGGTGTGATATACTTTTTGAGCTGGCGGATACAAAGCTGCGTCGTCTCATGCATTCCTGTGCCAAATGCTGTTCCCGGATCGATATGCAGGATTTTCTTGTCCTGATCCTCTGGACGGACCTCCTCCCACGACGGAATCACCAGCAAGTCATCTATATAAAACTGGTGGAAAAACTGCTTCCAGTTGTTAATCCAGTCCAGATCTTCCGTCTCTGAGACCATGACGGAGCCCTCCCCGATCTCCATAAACTCCCGAAGCCCGTCAAGTTCTCTCAAAATACTGGCAGTCACTTCATTCGCATCAACGGGGTTCGCATCACTTTCCTCGACAAAAAAGCTCAGATATGCAATCCCGTCATCCTCGGGTCCATCGGGAAGAATGTCTACAAACATTTGTTCTTTTTCAAGTGGTGTGAGCGGCACTTTATCTTCAATCTGCGCCCCCTCAAGACCGATGTCATAGAGCGTACTGATAATCATATCCTCCGCGTCGGTGATTGTCTTAACTGTAAATTTTTTCCATTTCATATCAATTCTCCATTTTCATTCTTACTACACACAAAAAACTTCTGTGCGACTGATATCTTTCTATATCATATCACACAGAAGTTCTAATTGCTATGAAATCTTTTTATCCTGAACAATTTGAGAAAAAAGTTGTTTCACATCATTTGCTGGTTCAAAAATTTTTCGAACAAAATATGCCAGCAGCGCGATGAAGATACACACCCCTGCCACAAGCGCTGCATACTGCCAAAAACCGTCCCAGTCACTGCGGTACCATCTTCCCAGCGCCGGAATCCCCAGCACCATCACCGCATACCAAAACACAGGTGTCAGAAGATGCCTTGACACATTTTCTGACACTGGCTCCATGCTTCCAGTCAGGAAACATCTGTAGAGCCTTCCTGCCAGATGATAGATGACAAACAGCATCGAAAAATAAACCGTTGTGCCAATCACCGTATGAAGCTGTTCCGCTGTCATCCACGCTTCCCCCAAACCATGCTCTGTAAGGACAAGCGGCAGATAAATAGAAACCGTAATTCGAATACCATTCACAAAAATGGTTGCAAGATAGGAGAACACCGCACTAAAGCCCAGCCAGCAGACTTTTTTCCTCCCTGTATCAATCTGATGCGTAAACGAAAAGACCATCATGACAAACACAATCAGTAAAAACCGAACACCAGAGCAGGACGGCGCAATGATAAAGCGGTATTCATGGCTCACATAACCAACCTGCACTGCTTTTTCAAAGGAGATACCGCTCAAAAGCTGCACCCACCCTGTCGTGGGCGCCAAAATCCATGAAAGCTGCTCACTGTCTGCGGTGCGGTAAAAAATCTTGACTGCAAACACTGCCAACGCTGCCAGAAGGTAGATCTTCAGATTCTTTTTCATGCAAAACCTCCCTATTTATGCTGTCGTTTTCTACAATTCCTTATGCAAAAGCCTCCTGACACGCGGCATCTGTAGCAGCAAAATCAGTACAAGTGCGGCAAGCATCAAGATTTCCGCAGGCTCCGACCCAAACAGATAACCACCAACTGCAAAATTCGATACCTCCAGCGGCAGAGAGAGCGGCTGTTTTACATCCTTGCTGTTCTTGTCTGGATTGCGCACCGTCTCTGTCACTGCAATGAAGGACGTATACGGTGTCAGCATACTGTAGGTCAGTCCCAGATTTGTCACCTCTGCCTTCACATCAGGATTGTCGTCATTGAGTCCGTAATCTGTCAGGCGCTCAATGCGTTTCTGCGCCCAGAGATAGCTGAGTACATCGCTCTCTAACGTCACCGCCAAGACAAGCGGGTTCTCTGACTTTGCCCCTGACTGTACGGTGCCATTGATATCCAGAACCGTATTCACTCCTAAACTTCCTGACTGTTTTGAAAGTTTTTCATTGACAGCTGCTGTGTTCACGCCAAACAGATTCGCAACAGTTTTCATCTCCGCACTGTTGATCGTGGCCGTCTTTTTGTTTGGAAGTTTTGCATTGACCATTCTCACAGCCGCACTATTATCAATCGAAATCGTCTGTGTATAGTCGCCGCTTCCCGTCTTACCTGTAATCTCGACACTGCCTGCCGGCTCTCCGCGCCATTTGCCAAGAAGCACGATAGGTCTTTGTGCAAACAGTGTCGGAAGGACAGACGGCTCCACATCATACACATAAAAACCGTCGAATTTTACTTGTATATCGGTCAATACAGGGGACTGTATATAGGTCTTAAAACGCTCAGCGGTATCGGATGCCTCTTCCTTCTGTGTCACTACAAAAGGCTCACCCTGTCCGGTCTTTGCGATTCCTTCGATTAAATAGCGGTTCACCCCTCTGCCGATGCCAAACGGGAAGAAATCTGTGTCGCCGGTATGCTGGTGAATGATGTCAAAAATCTCCTCCTCACCATAGATATACCCATCTGTAATGATGACAATGCTTCTCGACACCTCATCCTTGGCTGGTATTGCGAGCGCGTCCCTCAGCGCCGGTGCAAGCTCTGTGCCGCCTCCGCCCTCCTGATCATCAATCATCTTGATCGCACTCTTAATATTTTCACTGCTGGCTGGAAGTGATTTGTCCGACATCTTTACCGAGGCGCCGGAAAACAATACCAGATTAAAGCTGTCTGTCTCCCGAAGGTCAGAGACCAGATTCTTTATCAGTGCTTTTGCAGTGTCCAAGGGATACCCTGACATGGAGCCAGAGACATCCAGCACAAAGATATACTCTCTTGGCGGAATATCCCCTGCCTCATACCGCTCAGGCGGCTGTACCATCAGCATAAAAAAGTTCTCATTTTCACCGGTATTGAGCATCATTCCTGTCGAGATCTCCTGCCCTGTCATTTTGTAATCCAGTATAAAATCCCGATTGCCCGCGTAGTCAGAAGCATCTGCAAGCGAGACTGCCGCCTTTGTATTCTGTTCCCATTGGACAGAAATCTCATGGGAACTGCTGGTAAGCTCTGTGATTGGAACCGCCGCAGACAAGTTGACATGGATGTCATATTGATCCTTGGCTTCTGTGCCCTCCGGCAGATACGGCGCCGCAGTCCACTCGTCGCGCGTTCCGCAGTCATCAAGGACAGGTCCCACATATCTTGGCCCTACAACCGTCGGATAGACAAACTGGTAAGTGCCGTCCGTGGGGGTGATCAGCTCCGTGTAGTGAAGGTCAATCGAAACATTGTCGCCGGGCATAATGTTTGCAATATTCATCGTAAATACATTCGGGCGCTCCTCTGACAATAAAGACGCGCTCTTCCCTTCCTCCTTTGCCTCCTCAAACTCCTGCTTTGCCTCTTCCTTCTCCTTGATCTTTGCAGTGATGAGCTGGTCGCCAATCTGCATCTGCATTCCGTGAACAGTCACTTTGGTGGAAGCCGGAAACACATAGCAGGCGTTGATGGGACTTTTTCCTTCATTTGCGTAAGACTGCCGCACATGAATATCCGCAATCATGCCATTGATGTCTGCAATCACATTCGTTTTCTTTAGCGGAAAACTGTCCACATTCACCTCCTTGGATTCTACATAGAAATAGGGCGCGCCTGTCTTGTCCTCGTTCTGTTCCTCTTCCTGTGCCCGCACAGGAGAAACGGGAAACAGCATCAATAGAAGCAGCACACCCAAAAAACAGCATTTTCTTTTGTACTTTTTCATTTTCTTGTACCTGCCTTTCTTATTTATTTCATATCTAATTATACTCACGACAGATAAAATCTGCCGTGAGTATTGCGCCAGCCGCAGCCGCGAAGCGGCATATTTCCTTATGCGGCTGTGTGCATCATTTTATACTGGTGGTCAGTCTTTTCGACCGCCAGTATAATTTTATGGTACAATCAAAACTCATCAAAGTTGTATCGTTCTTGCATCAAAGAAGCATATTTTTTGCATCAAAGTTGTAACATTTGAAAAGGAATAAAAAAACTCATGTATGATACCGCATTCAATGCCTTATCATACATGAGTCTTACCGAGTATAATTCCTTATTTATTAAAAAGCCCCTTGCGCTTTTTCTCTTTCTTATCCTTCTCGCCGCTCTGGTCACTGTTTTCCATGTTCTTGACAGCCTCAAGACTGTTTCCCGTCTCCCTGTCAAACTGGCGCAGAAGCTCTTTTGCATCACTCGAAAGTTTGTCTGGAACCTGCACCACCAGTGTCACGTAATGGTCGCCCCGGATATCTTTATTGCGAAGCGACGGAACGCCTTTGCCACGCAGTCTGACACGCGTGTCAGTCTGGGTGCCCGCCTTCACATCATAGACCACTCTGCCGTCCACTGTATCAATCAGCACTTCGCCGCCAAGCGCCGCCACTGCAAAGGACACAGGTACTGTGGAGAAGATATTCATATCCTGTCTCTGGAAGATCGGATGTCTGTCAACCACAACCTCGACCAGCAGATCGCCTCTGGGACCGCCGTTTACACCCGGCTCGCCCTTATCCCGGATACGCACGCTCTGTCCGTTGTCAATGCCTGCCGGAATCGACACCTGTATCTTCTTTCTGCTTGCTATATAGCCACTTCCATGACAGTCAGGGCACTTTTCCTTAATCGTCTTGCCAGAACCGCCGCAGTCCGGGCAGACCGATGCATTTCTGATAATGCCAAACGGGGTCTTGCTCTGTGTCACCACCTGACCGCGCCCGCCGCAGCGGTGGCAGGTCTCCGGTGATGTTCCGGGCTTTGCACCGTTGCCGTTACAAGTCTTACAGGTATCTTTGAGGTTTAACTCGAGTTCCTTGTCAATACCAAAGACTGCCTCCTCAAAGGTAATTCTCACACTGGTGCGGATATTGGCACCTTTCATCGGTCCATTGTTCCTTGAGCTGCTTCTGCCGCCGCCAAAGAAATCACCAAAAATATCGCCAAAGATATCAGAGAAATCAGCCCCGCCGAAGTCAAATCCGCCAAATCCGCCTGCACCGCCGCCCTCAAAAGCTGCGTGTCCAAACTGGTCATACTGGCGTCTCTTGTCAGGATCACTTAATACGGCATAGGCCTCTGATGCTTCTTTGAATTTCTTCTCAGCCTCAGCATCACCCGGATTCATATCGGGGTGATATTTCTTGGCAAGCTGTCTGTATGCTTTTTTGATGCTGGCATCGTCTGCACCGCGCTCAACGCCTAAAACCTCATAATAATCTCTCTTCTGCTCTGCCATGTTCATCCATGCCTTTCTTATACTTCTCTGTAGTCTCCATCAACAACATCATCTGCTGCGCCCGCATCCTGTGTCTGCTCAGCGCCGCCCATATTGCTCATATCCGGGCCTGCTGCGCCTGCCGCGCCCTGCATATTCTCATACATCTTTGTAAACAGGTTCTGTGCCTTGGACATCAGTGCTTCCTGCTTACCCTTGAGCTCTGCAACCTGATCTTCTGTCATCTCGGCATCCTTGGTGCTCTCAAGCAAAGCCTTCAGATCATTCAGATCTGCCTCCAATGCTGATTTCTCCGATGCGTCAATCTTGTCGCCAACCTCATTCAGTGCTTTCTCTGTCTGGAATACAAAGGAATCTGCATCATTTCTGGCATCAATTGCCTCCTTGCGCTTCTTATCCTGCGCCTCGTACTCTGCTGCTTCCTTGACTGCCTTCTCGATATCCTCGTCAGACATATTCGAGCCTGCTGTGATCGTGATATGCTGCTCCTTTCCTGTGCCCAGATCTTTCGCGGACACATTTACGATACCGTTTGCGTCGATGTCAAATGTCACCTCAATCTGAGGAACACCACGTCTTGCTGGAGGGATTCCATCGAGTCTGAACTGTCCAAGCGACTTGTTATCCTTTGCAAACTGGCGCTCGCCCTGTACGACATTGATATCTACAGCCGTCTGGTTATCCGCAGCCGTTGAGAAAATCTGGCTCTTCTTGGTCGGAATCGTTGTGTTTCTCTCGATTAACTTCGTCGCAACGCCGCCCATTGTCTCGATGGAAAGTGAAAGCGGTGTGACATCCAGCAGAAGAATCTCACCTGCGCCTGCGTCTCCCGCAAGCTTGCCGCCCTGAATCGAAGCGCCGATTGCCACGCACTCATCCGGGTTCAGCGATTTGCTGGGCTCCTTGCCTGTCAGCTGTTTTACCTTATCCTGAACTGCCGGTATACGTGTAGAACCGCCCACCAGCAATACCTGACCAATCTCAGAGGATGTCAGTCCAGCATCCTTCAAGGCATTCTGTACAGGAATTGCGGTTCTCTCTACCAAATCATTTGTGAGCTCATCAAACTTCGCTCTTGTCAGATTCATATCAAAATGAAGCGGTCCGTTTGCATTCATGCTGATAAATGGCAGATTAATATTGGTGGTTGTCGCAGAGGAAAGTTCCTTCTTTGCCTTTTCAGCCGCCTCCTTCAAACGCTGCATCGCCATCTTGTCACCGGAGAGATCAACGCCGTTCTGCGCCTTGAACTCGCCCACCATCCAGTCAATTAATTTGTTGTCGAAATCATCACCGCCAAGGTGTGTGTCACCGTTTGTCGCAAGCACTTCAATAACGCCGTCACCAATCTCGATAATAGACACATCAAATGTACCGCCGCCAAGGTCATATACCAGAATCTTCTGCTCTTTCTCATTGTCCAGTCCGTAAGCAAGCGCTGCCGCTGTCGGCTCATTGATAATACGCTTCACATCCAGACCTGCGATCTTGCCTGCATCCTTTGTCGCCTGACGCTGTGCATCGTTGAAATACGCGGGCACTGTGATAACTGCCTCTGATACTTTCTCACCAAGATAGCTCTCAGCATCTGCCTTTAATTTCTGGAGAATCATCGCAGAAATCTGCTGTGGAGAATACTTCTTGTCGTCGATCGTCCTGCCATGGTCTGTACCCATATCTCTCTTGATGGATGCAATGGTCTTCTCCGCGTTGGTCACTGCCTGACGCTTTGCCGGCTCTCCGACAAGACGCTCACCTGTCTTTGTGAATGCCACAACGGATGGTGTCGTTCTTGCTCCCTCTGTATTTGCGATAACGGTGGGTTTGCCACCTTCCATAACTGCCACACAACTGTTTGTCGTACCTAAGTCAATACCAATAATCTTACTCATGATTTTTTCCTCCTACTTCTCTATGAAATCATATAAATTAATATTTTGTATCTTACTATTTTCTATCTTACTATTGCACCACTGCCACCATACTGTGCCGCACGACGCTGTCGCGGTACGTGTATCCCTTTTGAAGCTCCTGTGCAACGATTCCAGACTCATACTCCTCGCTCTCCACCTGCATCACTGCATTGTGAAGTTCTGGATTAAACTCACAGCCTACAGCCTCGATCGGTTTTACTTCCAGCTTCTCAAGCTCTGTGATCAGCTGCTTGTAAACCATGTTCATTCCCTCTGCAAAGGGCTGTTTCATCTCCTCTTCAGAAAGTGCCGCAAGTCCCCGCTCAAAATTATCCACGACTGGTAAAATCTTCTCTACAACACTCTTTGCACCCGTCTCAAACATCGCAGATTTCTCTTTCTCAGAACGCTTTCTGAAATTGTCAAACTCCGCCATCTGCCGCTTTACCCGGTCTTCAAGCTCATCGACCTTCTCTTGGAGTTTGTTTGCTTTTTCTTTCTTTTCCTTTCCTAAAAAGGACTTCTTTTTAGGCTTTTCCTCCGCGGTCTCAACCTCGGATGCAGATGTCTCTTCTGCGGCGGTATCCAGCTCCACTTCCTCTGGCTCTGCCTCTTTTGAATCTGCTTCATTCACATTGTCTGGTGTTACATCTTCATTAGTTTGTTCCTCTAATTCCTTTTCTTCCACAACCACATGTTTCCTTTCTGTCAAAATATACTATTCTATTCCTGAATCCTACGTTCTGCCATCCTCTTTTTTATAGATGGTATCAAGCTGGTTCTTTAACGTTTTCAATGTACTGATAACCCTGTCGTAATCCATACGCCGCGGCCCGATAATACCGATCGTGCCCTTCATGCCCTCCTCAAGTTCATAGGTCGCAGTCACGACACTACAGTCTTTCATCGTCTTGACCGGCGTCTCATTGCCGATATAAACCTGTATGCCCGTACCCGTCTCATCTGTGAGCGTATCCTGCACCAATTCGCTTAGAAGCTGCTTCTCCTCAAAGGTGGTAATCAGTTCGCTCGCCCGCTGGTTATCGGCAAGCTCTGGATATTTGAAGATGTTGTTCGCACCGCTTGTATAGATCTCAACGTGCTCGCCGTCCTTGATGACTGCTGCCACCGCATCCATCACCTCTGAGATAATCCCTGCATGGATACCCGCCTGCTGCTTTAAATTCGAAATCATTGCCAGATTGATCTCCTCGATCGGCAGTCCATTCAGATTCGTGTTTAACAAAATATTGAGCTTTAGCAGCGCCTCATCATCGAGCATCTGCTCCACGGAAATCATATCATTTTTAATGACGTTTCCCTCGACAACAATCGTTGTCAGAAGCTGCCTCGCATCCACTCTGGAAAGCTGTATAAATTTCAGTTTGTTTCCTCTGACCTGCGGCGCTGATATCATGGTAGCATAGTTCGTGTTCGCGGCAAGCATCCTTGCCATCTGTTTGAGCACTGCCTCCATCTTATCCTCACGATCAAGAAGCATCTTCTGAAGCTCCTTTACTTCCTGTGTCGCCTGACTGAGCTGCTCTTCCTTCTCAATCATCATCTGGTCCACATAGAGGCGGTAGCCCTTATCGGAGGGAATGCGCCCTGCCGAAGTGTGCGGCTGTATGATATATCCCAGTTCCTCAAGATCCGACATCTCATTGCGGATTGTAGCAGAGCTTAGATTTAAGTCCGTATACTTGGAAATGGTCCTGCTTCCTACCGGCTCTCCCGTCTCAAGATAATTGCGGATAATCGCCTGCAAAATCTTTCGCTTTCGCTCGTCTAAATCCAACCTGCCACGCTCCCTTCTTACTTTATAATATGCTGTCGTTTCTTTTTTTGTTAGCACTCATTATAGTGGAGTGCTAATATTTACATATACTAACTTACTAC
>VSNR01000043.1 GCA_009774345.1 Lachnospiraceae bacterium
CATATAATGTGTTATATTCTTATTATTAAATAGATAATATCAATCAACCATTCCAAACAAAAAGAACAGGAGGCATCTACTATGAAGACAAATTATACTGAAATCGTCCAAACAAATGCCATCGGTAAGGCAGAGAATCCCATTGCCCTGAATAATATCTTGAAACAGGCAAACGATGAACAGCTCACGGCGTCGAGGCAGAACCGGGAGCGGGTTTTGTTCATTGGCATTGATGTGCAGCAGGATTTTATGGAGCAGGGCGCGCTGGGGGTTCCCGGGGCACATGGCGATGTGGAGCGCATGACGCGGTTTATCTATGAAAATATGGACGCGATTTCCAACATTGCAGTCTCCATCGACACACACACGCCGCACCAGATTTTTCATTCCTGCTGGTGGGTTGACGAGCAGGGCTGCAATCCGGCGCCGTACACGACGATCACGCTCGCGGATTTGGACAGCGGGAAGTGGAAGGCGGTCATCAACCCGATCGCTTCAAGGGACTATGTTGCGCATCTTGAGCAGGATGGAAAAAAGACGCTCTGCATCTGGCCCTATCACTGTATACAGGGAACAGTCGGTTGCGCACTCGAAAACCAGTTTGCGAACATGGTCTATTTTCATTCTGTCGCCAAGAAAGCTGTCGTGCAGCGGCTTGTCAAGGGGCAGGACCCGCTGTCTGAGATGTATGGGGTGATCAAGCCGGAATATGATACAAAAGGCTATATCAATCTGGATTTTTTGAACAAACTGGAACAGTATGACAAGATCGTGATCGCGGGAGAAGCCAAGAGCCACTGCGTGTTAGAGAGCATTCAGCAGATTCTTGAATACTATGAGACAAGACCGGAAATTACGAAAAAAATCTACATTCTTGAGGACTGTATGTCACCGATTCCCGGATTTGAGGATGTGACAGACAAGGCTTTCGAGACATTGAAACAAAAGTATCAGGTAGTGATCGCTAAGAGCACAGACAGGATCTTATGCACACGGGCACCCAGATGAAATGTGTCAGCAAAAGCTGACGGGTGCCCGGCGCGCGAGCAGGAGAGAAGGTCATTCCCCTGCTCGATTGAATAAAAGATTTTATATGAGGAGGATTTGGGGTATGGATTACAATACAAACACCGTAGAAATTGATGGATTAGAGGAGATTGAGATGGAGAATACCTCTGTGGAGGACATTGACAGTGAGAATATCAACCTGATGTTTCTCGGAATTGACAAATCAGGTTCCATGTCTGTCTTTCAGGAGGACATGAAGCACTGTTTAAATGAATTTAAGAATGCATTAGGAAGCGCAAAAGAGGCAGATGAAATCTTGGTCGCGCGGGCTGATTTTGAGGACAGTATCACGATAGGCGGATATAAGAAAATCTCAGAATTTGACACCGCATTTCAGGCTGGCGGCTGCACGGCGATGTATGACGCAGTCACAGGCGGAACAGAGAAGCTAAGAAAATACAGAAAGTTCTTAAAAGATCAGGGCGTGCGGGTCAAGGCAGTGTTTGCAGTCTTTAGCGACGGGCAGGATAATTCGTCCAAGAGCAGCTTCGCGCAGGCAAAGGACTGCATCGCCTATCTGAATCAGGAGGAGATCACGACGGCGTTTATCAGTTTTGGCGGCGCGGCGTCATCGGTGGCAAAGGATTTGGGCTTCTGTAATATCCTCGATGTCACAAGCTCTGCGAGCGAGCTGCGAAGAGCGTTTGACTGTCTGTCTAAATCTGTGATCGAGTCCTCCAAATCAGTCCTCGCAGACGGGGAAGATTTTTTTCAGGTCTGAAAAATGGAGCGTGTACGATGTTTGTGAATAAAATGGGTGCACAGCACCTTGACTACGGGAAAAACTGTCAGGATTATGGTCTGGAAAAGGATTGTTTGAAAGTTGTGTGCGATGGCTGCTCCGAGGGAGCGCACAGCGAAGTCGGGGCAAAGGCATACTGTCATCTGGCGGCGTCAGGATATGATACAGAGCAGATTTTTCAACTGCTTATGGGCATTTTCGGACAGTCGCCGCAGACGGTCAGGGAGTATCTGTGCTTTACGATTCTGGAGGTGGCAGAGCAGGAGGACGCCTTCTGTGTGACGTACTGCGGAGACGGGTACATTCTATTGCAGGATGCGGCGGGAGAGATTCAGTTCATGGAACTAAGTGACGGTGCGTATCCCAAGTATTATGCATACAATTATTGTGACGCGTCATCGCTTCGGCAGTATCAAGATGGCGTGCCGCTGAACAGGAAAGTTTTTCATAAAAAGGAGTATCAGAAGGTGGGCATTGCCTCGGACGGGCTGCGCTATATCGTCAATTCAAAGGATACACAGCTTAAAGCGGCGTTTACAGCGCTTTTGAAACTGGGCAGTGCGGTGAAAATCAAGCGGTTTATTAACTGCAATCAGAGGGTGTTTCAGGATGATATCACAATTGTTTTTTAAAAAGGAAAGAGCGCTTGTGTTTGACAGCACAGGCAAGGTTCCGCTCACAGAGGGCGGAGAGGGCACAATTTATCTGGAACAGGGACAGCTCTTGAAAATCTATAAGCCTGTGGTCAATCTACAGGCAAAGCAAAGAAAGATACAGCTTTTGATCGAAAAGGCGCGCGAGAAGGCACTGCCGCCGGAAGTGGTGGGCCCCAGACAGATTGTCGTAAACCCAAGAGGCGCATTTATCGGGTTTTCTATGGAGCGGGTGGACGGGGAGGAGATGCGCCAGCTCGCAAACCGCAAGTTTGCAGCAGCAAACAATATCACGACAAAGGATATTCTGGCCATGCTGGTCCAAGTGCAGTCTGTCATGGAGTGCCTGCACCAAAACCGTATTTTTATCGGGGATTTTAATGACCGGAATATCTTGTTTGACAGACAGTTTCGCATTTATTTCATAGACTGTGACAGCTGGGCGGTGGGGGATGAAAGGTGCGAGGTTGCGATGGATTTATTCAGAGACCCGCTCCTTTTGACAAATGCATTTAATGCAGAGACGGACACTTATGCCTTTGCAGTTCTTGCATGGAAACTGCTGACACGGATTCATCCTTTTGGCGGGACGATGGACCCGGACAGGAATCTCATTGACCGGATGAAGCACGGCATATCCGTCATTGACAATCCAGATGTCAGGATTCCAAAGACAGTCAAGTCATGGCGGAATCTGTCTCCCGCGGTTATTAGCGCACTGAAGCGTATTTTTCAGAATCAGAGCAGGGAATTGTCGGGAGAGCTTGAAGACATGCTGCATTCACTCAAGTTCTGCGATGTTGACAGGGAATATTATTATGGAAAGTACACCTCCTGCCCGCTGTGTGACCAGAATGCCCGTCTGCGGATGACGCCGCAGTGCAGAGGCGTGAAGGGAGGGCTTACAATGACGGCGGTGCTTGCGGCAGAGGATGTGAAGATGGTGTTCGATGCGCATTTGTATCTGGACAAATCGGACTGTATCGTGGATACGCGTCTGGGGAAAACGGTCAAGGCGCAGTATGGCGTCCGGTATTATTTTACATCGGAGGGATACTGCATTGAGGATTTTGCGGAGGCGTTTGTGGTGCATTCGGAAAAAGCTTATCGGATAGAGAAAAAATATAAGACCCGCATTGTCGTGGAGGGGAGCCAAGTCTATTTTATCTCAAAGCACAATACGCTGACAAAGATGACAGTCCTAAAGATGGGCAACAGTATCCAGCCTGTGTGCAAGTGCAGCAGTACCGCTTATTTTGAGGTGAAAAATGAAAGGTACTGTGTTGTGAATGTCTATGCCGGCAAGCTGGTGATTTCGGGGAATGAAGGAAATACCGAGATAAAATATGACACAGATGTCATTTATTATGGGATTCACTATGATGCGGTTTCGTCCCAATGGCTGCTGCTGTTGGAGGACAGCGCGGGGAACCACAGAACCTATATTGTGAAGGACAGGGAGGTGGTGTTTGAGACAGATGAGATCCGGTACGGCGGGCCGCTTGGTGCGCCCTGCATCAGCAGCGATACAGTCTATTATCCAATGGACGGGAAAATCAGGGGATTTGCATTTAGGAGGTCTGCATACAAAGATTTTGCGTGCGAGATCGTGAATGAGGGCAGTGTGCTTGAGAAAAAGAAAAACCAGTTTGTCGTCGTAAATGATGAGAATGTATATCTAATAAGCGCTTAAATCTTCTTCACACTTTTAGGGAATTGTGATACAATAAAAGAATAGGATTATTCAGAAAAACCGAACAATATATAAACAAATGATTAGAATGTAATACGATTTCTTACAAGTATACAGAAAGGATGAGAAGATGCAGGAAACAATCAAACCCCCCGTGGAGGTGCGCTATCAGGCGGAGCTTGAGGCGCTTAGATACGCCGACAAAGGTGAAAAAAAACCTGACAACTGGCAGATGTCGCCCAAAGCAGTCCGCACCTTTATCTTAGGCAGCGACAAGCCGGTCAAATACCAAAGGAAGTCTTATCAGATCAAGAAAAAATATTTCGGAAATGATGCGCTCGTGGAGCGCTGCATTGTCACACTGGCTGGAAACCGCGGCTTGATGCTGGTCGGTGAGCCGGGAACGGCAAAGACCATGCTCTCAGAGCTCTTGTCTGCCGCAATCAGCGGAAACAGTAAAAACACCATACAGGGAACGGCTGGAACGACAGAAGATATGATTAAATATTCGTGGAATTATGCACTTTTGCTTGCGAAGGGGCCCAGCAGGGAGGCGCTGGTGCCCGCGCCGCTCTATGTGGGCATGGAAAAGGGAATCCTCACACGGTTTGAGGAGATCACAAGGACGCCCGCAGAGATTCAGGACAGTCTGATCAGCGTGCTCAGTGACAAGGTGCTCAATGTGCCGGAGCTGGGCGACGACGGTTTCCTGTTCGCGCGCCCCGGCTTTAATGTGATCGGGACGGCAAACACGAGGGACAAGGGCGTCAATGAGATGAGCAGCGCGCTCAAGCGGCGTTTTAATTTCGAGACAGTCATGCCTGTCAATAAAGTATCGCTCGAGAAGCAGATTATCCTGAATGAAGTCAATATGCTTGCACAGGAGAATCATATTGAGATGGAAGCGGACGAGGATGTCGCAGAGCTGCTTGCTTCCACCTACCATGAGCTGCGCGAGGGCGTCTCATCCTATGGGCACCGGATTGACAAGCCAAACGCGGTGATGAGCACGGCGGAGGCAGTCTCGGTCTACTATCAGACCATGCTCACAGGCTACTATTACGGGGACGAACATCTCGACGTGGAGTGTCTTGTCCAGAATCTTGTCGGTGCGATTTTGAAGGAGGACAAGGACGATCTGGAGAAGGTGAAGGGATATTTCAACACAGTAGTGCGCGCAAAGAGCGATAAAGAGGGTGGATTATGGAGACAATATTACGAAGCGAGGAAATGGCTGAAATAATGCTGCTTCCAGTGCGTCATCACAGTCCGGCGTGTTCCTTCCATATAAAGAAGGTCTTTTTGCAGTGGAAGCCCGATGCCGTTCTCGTGGAGGGACCAGACAATGCCAATGTGCTGCTGCCGGTTATGGTGCACAGTGACACGCGCGCGCCGTTTGCGATCTATTATGCCTATCATGACAAGGCGCAGAAAATCTCGGAGGAATCGCAGCATTACAAGTGCTATTATCCATTTCTGGACTATTCACCGGAGCTTACCGCACTGCGCGAGGCGCATAAAATTCAAACAGACGTGTCCTTTATCGACTTGTCTTACGGGGATATTCTGGCAGCGTCCGCGGAGAAGCTCACGCAGGGAGAAGCGCCGCGAAACTACAATGACGACTATCTGCTCGCGCGCAATGATTATATCGACCGCCTGTGCGAAAAGACGGGACTGCGCAGCTTTGACGAGTTCTGGGAAAAATATTTTGAGATCAACGGCTTCTATGAGGATAGTGCGCTCTGGTTTTCCCATCTCAATACATACTGTGCGCTGGCGAGGGAAAATACGCCCAAGGAAGCCTTGCAGCGCGAGGGGTGTCTGGCGAGGGAACAGCACATGGCGGCGCGCATCGCCTTGCAGGTACTCTCGGGCAAATCGAAACGCATTCTTGTCATAACGGGTGGTTTCCACACACCGGGACTGCGTGAGCGCCTTTCGGATGAGCGCTGGCAGGAGACAGTCCAGTATGCCAAAAACATTGAACATTACGTGCCGGGGGAGGACGAGAGCGTGTTTCTCATGCCGTATTCGATGGAGTCTGCGGACGCGCTGAACGGTTATGCGAGCGGGATGCCCTACACAGGATTTTACCAGAAGATATGGGAGGGGACTTGCGGGAATATACAGAATCCCTATGAGGAGGCGGTGCTTGATTTTCTGATTGCCACGGGCAAGGCAGTGCGCAAGGAGGATGGTGCGCTCTCGGCTTACGATGAAATCTGTGCATTGCAGATGGCGCAGGGACTTGCCAGCCTGCGTGGGAAGCCGCAGCCCGGCGCATATGAATTGCAGGATGCGGTGTTGTCCTCCTATGTAAAGGGGGAGTGCACACTCTCGTCTGACCTGCCGCTTCGCGCGCTGCGCCGCCTGATGACAGGGACAGGTTCAGGGGCGCTCTGTACGCTTGCGGATGTCCCGCCGATCATTCATGATTTTCAGGCGCAGTGCCGTTTATATCATATCAGGACGGACAGCACACTTGAAAAAGAAGTGACGCTCTCTATTTTTTCCAGCAAAAAGCACAGGCAGATGAGTATGCTGTTTCACCGGCTGGTGTTTTTGCGGACCGAATTTGCGAAGCGCCTGAAAGGACCAAATCTGCAATTGCGCAGAGACCGCAGCCTGATTCGTGAGATTTGGAAATACAAATACAGCGCGCAGGTGTTTGCGGCGCTCGTTGATGTGTCTGTGCATGGCGCGACGCTGGAAGAAGCGATTGTCAGTCTGGTACAGGAACAGCTTTTGCAGGACACGAAGGCAGACCGGGCAGCAATCCTTCTGACGCAGGTGTTTGAGATGGGGATTTCCAGCCAGCTTGAAACGGTGTACAGCCGTGTGCATGAACTGATACTGGGGGATATGGATTTCTATTCGGTTGCAGATGCACTCCGCTCACTGACAATGATGGAGGAGCTGGGGGCACTCTATGAGTCTGAATTAAGATTTGACAAGCTTTTGCACGTCGGTGTCAGAAAACTATTGACGCTCCTTCCAAGCATTACCTGCATGAATGATGATGCGCTGAATGATGGCATGAATGCGCTGAAGTTGTTGTATCAGATCACGGGCAGAAAGGGGCAGGAGTACGACAGTGAGCGCAGGGATTTCTACGAGGTATTGCAGCAGATGCAGGAGGATATGAGGATACATGCAGGATTAAACGGCTGCATTCACGGCATTCTCTATGGCGGCGGCAGAGAGGATGCAGGGGCGGTGAGTGCGGTGTGCCGCGGATATCTGACGGGCACAAAAGAACAACTGCTAAAGACAGCGGTCTTTTTCCGGGGATTGTTCTTTACCGCGAAGGATTTGATGCTGATGGAGCGCACCATGCTGGAGATGATGGATGTCTTTCTGGGTCAGGTGGATGAGGAGGAATTTATGGCACTCCTGCCGCAGATGAGGATGGCGTTTGCCTATTTTACGCCAGCCGAGACGGACAAAATCGCAAGACAGGCAGCGGGACTCCATCACAGGAGCGGGCGCGAGCTGATGGAGCGCGCGGAGATTCTGCCAGATTGGTATACCTATGGAAAAGAGCTGGATCAGTATGCGCGCCAGCATTTAGATACATGAAGTGAAAATGCGAAAGGTGAGGAAATCGGGAAAATATGGCTGACGAACAGGAAATTTTAAACCGCTGGCGGCTGGTGCTGGGAAAGTATGCGGCAGACCAGATTCCTTTTGCAGCGGGAGATCTGAAAATGATGGAGATGGAGGAGGCGCTCGATTATCTGTACTCGAGAGAATACGGGGAAGAGCAGGAAATCAGGGAGGACAGAAAGGGCGGCAGCGGCGGTTCGCAGCTTACCGTGCCGCACTGGCTTGCGAAGATTAAGACCCTGTTTCCGCGCAATACGGTGGAGATCATGGAGCGCCACGCGCTGGAAAAGTATCAGATGACAGAGCTATTGACCGACCCTGAGGTATTGCGGAAGCTCGAGCCCAACAAGGAGTTGTTAAAGACGATCATGCAGTTAAAGCACATGATGAAGGGGGAGGTGCTCGCGCTCGCGCGTGAGGTGGTGCGCAAGGTTGCCGACGAGCTGACGAAGAAGTTAGAGCAGGAGATGAAAAAGTCCTTTTCCGGCAGATTAAACCGCAGTGTCAGCAGTCCGGTAAAATCCATCCGAAACATTGACATGAACAAGACCATCCGCAGGAATCTGAAAAATTATGACACAGAGGCAGGGCAGCTTGTGCTAAAACAGGTGTATTTCAGCGCGCGCATGAAAAAGTATAGCCAGTGGCGTGTGATCATCTGCGTGGATGAGAGCGGCTCGATGCTGGATTCCGTGATACACAGCGCTGTCATGGCTGGTATCTTTGCCAGACTTCCGATGCTGGACACGAAGCTGGTCATTTTTGACACCAATGTCGTAGATTTGAGCGATTCTGTGAGCGACCCGGTGGAGACGCTCATGAGTGTGCAGCTTGGCGGCGGAACGGACATTGGCGGCGCGCTGAACTACTGTGCGCAGCTCATCCAGATGCCGCACCGCACAATGGTGGTGCTGGTGACAGACCTCTATGAAGGCTGCGGCTACCGCAGGATGTATCAGGCATGTCAGGGAATCATCGAGAGCGGGGCAAAGCTGATCGTGCTGCCCTCGCTCGACCATGCGGCTGTGCCCAATTATGACAGAAATGCGGCGGCAGTCCTTGCGGATATGGGGGCATCCGTCGGCGCCATGACACCGGAGGAGCTGTCGGGATTTATAGCGAAGATTTTGAGTTAGGAGGAAGAGCGCATGAGTGACTGGCAAAGGGCATTTGGAGAGATAGACGACGATTATCTGACAGGCATTTCGAATAAAGGGATTGTGAAGCGCGCCTATAAGGACTTAGAGACCATTCCGTGTACGGCGGCAGGTCAGAAATTGCAGGCTGCGGCGTTTTTGGCAGAGGAGGAGATTCAGGTGACAGTCGGGGAGGAGACCGTACAGATCAGACTGCCGTTTGCAGAGAGCACCTGCTCCTGCCCGTCGAGAAGCATCTGCCGTCATGTCGTGCAGGGAATCCTTGCCCTGAAGGCCGTCTTTGCCGCAGATACTGTGGGAAACCGGGCAGAGTCCGCCGCAAGTAAAACTGTGGAAGGCAAGACAGAAAATAAATCTGTTGAGGGTAAAACGGACAAGGTACAGCCAAATGTAAATGAAACTGCGGACAATGCACCAGCGCCGCCTGCCACAATGATTGAAAAGGTGAGACAGCAGATTGCCGATTATCCGCTCACAAAGCTCTGCAAAAGTCTGGGCACAAGGCGGCTACAGGAGATGATCGGCGCTGCTATGACGGGCAGAACGCCCCAGATATCGTATGCCAGCGTAGTGACAGTGCAGCCCGTCGCAAAGGCTATGACCGTGAAGCTTCTATATCCGCTGGAACATTCAACCTGCACCTGCCACAAAAAGGATTTCTGTGCCCACAAGGCGGAGGCAGTGCTGTGGTGCAAGCTGGAATCGGGACAGCTAGGCATTCAGGACTTAGAACAGACGGAGAGTGCAAGCACAGCGTATGACATGGAGCAGATACACGAGGCCGTCATGCAGATGCGTATATTTCTCGGTGAGCTGTTCGATACCGGCTTGTCCAGAACGGCGGAGGATGCACTGGACCACATGGAACGGCTGGCGGTGATCAGCCACAATGCAAAACTGCCCAATTACGAGAGTGACTGGCGCCGCCTGCAAGATTCTTATCAAAAATACATGAATCGGGTAGCAACACTCCGAATACAAAATCTCATGCGCCAAATCACAAAACTTTACAGACAGGTTGAATTGCTAGAACAGGCGCAGAACGCGCAGGAGGTGTCCGCACTGGCGGGGGCGTTCCGCTCCGAATACACCCCCGCGCTCGATTTGGACTTAACGGGGATTGCGCTCGAACACTTTGTGAGCAAGAACGGCTATGAGGGGGACACCGTCTATTTCTTGGAGGAGACGACAAAGCAGTGGTATACCTACACGCAGGCAAGACCGGTCTTTTACGACAAAGACCAGAGCGTCTACGGCTATGGCAGCCAGCGCTCCGCGCAGGAGACACCGTGGGGACTGCCCGTGCCGTTCAGGCAGCTGGCATTTTGCCAGTTCCATCTGGAAAATGCCAAGAGCGACAGCAGGGGACGCCTGTCGTCTAGCAAAGAGACAAAAGGGCATCTTATCAGGGAGCGGGACAGCAAAAATCCGCTGACCTCCGCGCTCCTAGGCAAGTGGTATTATCGCGATTTTGCGCAGTTATTTCAGGAAATGTTCTGTGCGGGCAGAGAAGCAGGCACAGTGGTGGCAGAGCGTACTGGTCTGGTGTTTCTTCGCCCTTCGTCCTGTGACACGGCGGTCTTTTCGGATACGGAACAAAAGCTTCGCATGAATCTCTATGATGCGTTAGAAAGAGCGGTGGTCATCGAAATTACATACTCCAAGGACGAGGCGGAGGGCATCCGCTATCTGGAAAAAATAACGGACGAAAACCTGCCCTGTTTTTTTGGAAAGATTTATTTGCAGGACGGCAGAATCAAATTGTATCCGATTGCTGTTTTCGGAAAAAGGGAGCTGCGGGAGACGGAAATTTGAGTTGAAATGTCAATGAAGCGTGAGCGAAACGGAGATGGAATTGGGAATGGAAATAGAAGGAGCAGGAATCAATATTGTCAGCAAGGAGGATGCATTGCATCAGCTGTTGTCAGATTTGTTAAATCTTATGGAGGACTTGTACCAGAGCGGTTTTGACACCGTGCACGACAGCACGCTCAAGGCACTGGATGCGATGGCGGAGACGACCGCGGCATATGGCATGGCATTCTTGTCAGAACTGCTTGTTCAGCTTGCGGACGGCTTGAAAATGCGCCGCCACCAGATACAGGCACAGGGCACACAGGACGGACTCGCAGGCATCTATACGAGACTGAGCCAGTATATTGAGCTGTGTATGGATAAGATCGAGCTGGATAAGGGGATTGGGTATTATGGATGTAGTGTAGAGTGATGAAAACAGGAAAAATAATTGATAAACAGTAAGTATTTTGTTATAATACTGCTATGGGTATTGCCATAACGGTAGGCGGTTCGTCCGTAAGACGAAAAAATAACCGCCCTGTCTGCAAACTTAGCGGTTATTTTTAACAACTATAATGTGGACGAACCGTCTATCGGCAATCCCTTTTATATTGTTATATTACCATCTGTTTATTTCTATGTCAATGAAATTATTTGCCAGATTTATATTGACCGAAATATAGGGAAAGTAAAGTGTCTGCGTGCAAGAGCATGGGAGGTATATCATGAATGAAGCAATAAAAACAGATGATACTGATATTATGAGTATTTATCAAAAAACAGAAAATATCGTAACAGATATAGAAAACATTATAGAAACTTCCCAGCGGCAAGCCTGCCATGCAGTTGATACAATTTTGTCACAAAGAAATTGGCTGATTGGATATCGAATAGCTGAGGAGGAAATTGATGGCTTAGATCGGGCTGAATATGGTGCCCAAATCATTCAGAAATTATCCAAAGAGCTGACAGCACAGTATGGAAAAGGTTATGACCGTAGTAATCTTTATCATTATCTGCGCTTTTATAAAGAGTTTCCTCATATTATCGACACAGTGTGTCGATTATCGCATATACGGCTTTCATGGTCTCATTATCGTGTACTATTACAGGTGGCAGATTCCACTGCCCGCAACTGGTATGAGAAAGAGGCGTATGAGCAGACATGGAGTGTCCGCACATTACAGCGCAATATCAACACACAATATTACTATCGCATATTACAGTCTCAGAATAAAGCGCTGGTTGAACAGGAAATGCGCGAAAAAACATCATCTTTCCAAGAGGAGAAGCTGGAATTTATCAAGAATCCTGTCATAGCAGAATTTTTGGGTCTGTCATCAAATATTGATTTTACAGAGACAGAATTGGAAAGCAGTATTATATCTAATATACAGAAATTTTTGATGGAATTGGGAAAAGGATATGCCTTTGTAGCCCGGCAGCAGCATATCAAGACAGAGAAAGAGGACTATTTCATAGATCTTGTTTTTTATAATTATATTTTAAAATGTTTTGTCCTGATTGACTTAAAAACAGGTAAAATTACCCATCAGGATGTAGGACAGATGGATATGTATATTCGTATGTATGACGAATTAAAGAAAAGTGAGGATGACAATCCAACCTTGGGAATTGTACTTTGTACGGAAACAGATGAGGATATTGCACGGTATTCAGTGCTTCACGGCAATGAGCAGTTGTTTGCATCAAAATATAAATTGTATTTACCGACAGAAGACGAACTGCGCAAAGAGATTGAAATGCAAAAGATGATGTTTTATTTACAACAGAAAGAAAAGCAGAGCGCGTCAGCATACAGCGTAGAAAACAATTAGTCTATCAATAGGCTATAAATCAAAGAAAGGAGTCACAATCATGACAAGCCCCAACAGCAAACAAATCAGTAAAATGACAGATCTACTAAAAGACTTGGGCATCTCCCCGCACGACTGCGAACTGGCGCAGCGTTATCTCTGCGGGGACGCCGGCGATGAGGTGTTAGACCAGTTTGGACACAAGGATTTCTCAGGCGTACCGTATCAGACCGCGTCAAAGGCATGTGCCGTCACAAAGCAGATTCTTAAAGCGGACAAGCGCGCAGTGTGCGTGCGTTTTTTCAATGTGCTCTATGCCATTGGGGGCGGCTCGTGCCATGGGCTGTTCTGGTATCACACGTATGAAATAACGGAGGAATGCGCGCTGTTTAAAAGGCTGCACGTTCTGATTGACAGCTTTATGGCGCGCCTCTCGTTTCTGACAGACATGACATACGAGCATATCATGGAAGTCGTACAGAATAACCCCAGCCTCCTGATCGAAGCAGTTCCTGATGTAAAAAAAGAAAATCCGCTCTATGCCGCCTTGCTGCTGTCCGTGTATTTTGACAAAAAATACGAGAAGGCGGAATCCATTTCAGCGGAGGATGCACCCTATATGGCGGAATATGAGCAGTTGCTTCTGACGGACTTTGATGCGTGGCTTGCGCGGCAGGGCTGTGCGGCGCACGAAGAGGCAGCCGCGGCGCTCCGGGAACAAAAACCAGCGGGGCACATGGTTGGCAGAATCGAGATCGAGCAGCTTAGTACAGAGGAAATAGAATGCTTTTATCTAATCAGCAATCTGGCATATCGAAATTTTCAGCGCTCTGGTGTATTGTCAGAGATTGTCAGGACGTGTGTGGTGATCAATGCGGAGGAGACGCTGGACACCTTTGTCGATATCGAGCGGACACGGTACACGATGGTGCAGGACCATGTAAACAGGGAGTGTGCGAGGACGGATCTGGAGCTTCGGGGAGGAGATTATGACACGCTGTTTCATATCGAACCGATGCTGTTGATCTGCTGGGCGGCAAGCTTGAGCTACCGGCAGATTTTGAGCCGGCAGCTTCAAAAGAATCAGGAAATCTATCTCAAAGTATTGGCGCCAGAGGAATGCCGCGCGGTGCTTCAGCGCTGTGTACATCAGAAGCGAATGTATGCGGGTTTCTATAATCCCAGCATGGAAGAATACACGCTCAACACACTGAAAGATATCTTACAGAAAGAAAATCCGCAGTTGTATCAAAAAGTTATACAGGAGGAGAAGTACGATCACGAGGAGATGATCAGCCGTCTGGTGGCAGATACACCGCACGCTGAGACGGCGCGGGAATATCTGCGGGGAAACTGTATGGTTTCTGAATTGTATCCCTATGACAAAGAGTTTGGGGATGGATTTTTGGATGGACGCTATTCGATTCGAGGGGTGATAGAGAGCTACCGCAGGCATTGTCAGGATGAGGCGTTTTTTAATCGGTGCGCTGTGTTTTTGATTCTGCGCAAGCTCGAGTGTGTAGACTGTGTGTATCAAAATATTTTTGCGAATGAAGCGCAGTTAAAGCAGTATTTTTCCATGCTTGACAGCCAGCAGCTGGACTGTGCGCACCAATTGCAGGCATTCTCCCTCCTGTCCAAAGACAACAGTGATTACACGAGTCGGATAAACATGCTGGACAAAGTCGGAGCGGCGCATTTTGCCAGATATTTGCAGGAGAATGAGGAGGAGACACTCGTTGCCTTTGCCAATGCGCCCTCGGAGGCGCGTGCGCTGGGAATCCGTCTGCTGGACCGGGATGCACAGCAGTATAAACAATTGCTGCTTGGCTATGCAAAAGACAGCTCCTCCATTGTCTTTCGGGCGCTATGCGGTGTTCTGCGCGGGCACAGCGAATGGGAGGAGGATGTCATCCGGCTTTTAAGCGGGAAAAAGGCGTCGGAGCGCCAGCTGGCAGTCTGGACATTAGCTGAGTGGCAGGAGCAGGGCGGCGATTACCGCGCACTGCTCTTGAAGGCGCTTGAAAATGAAAAGAGCGCAAATGTCGTCAAAATGTTAGAATGGAAGCTACAGATAAAGAAAGGGGACAAGGCAGAGGAACCAAAGACCAAAGAGGAGCTTGTGAAGAAACTGCATCAGGGCGGCAGGAAGCGGCTGCTTGCATGGGCGTATGAGACACCGTTTTCTCCTGTACATAAAACGGACGGCACCCTTGCGGCAGAGGCGTATTTACAGGCAGTTCTTTTGTGTTATGCGGAGCAGACATGGCACACCATGGACGAGAATGCGAAACTTCTTGCGTCAGCATTGAACGCGGCGGAGTTTGCAGTCTATGTCGCCGAGCTGTTTGACAAGTGGATTGCAGCCGGCGCGGAGTCCAAGAAAGACTGGGTGCTCTTTGCGGCGTCCATTCACGGTAATGAGGACATGCTGCCAAAGCTGTATCACCAGATTCAGGAGTGGGCGAAGGTGTCAAGAGGGGCAGTCGCGGCGGAGGCAGTGCGTGCGATGGCGCTGAACCCGTCGCCGCGCGCGCTGCTCATGGTGGATGACATCGCGCGCAAATTCAAGCACAAGCAGGTGAAAAACGGCGCGCTGCGTGCCCTGAATGATGCTGCCGGGATACTGGGCATCAGCCGTGAGGAGCTTGCCGACCGCATTGTGCCCGACCTTGGTTTTGACGACACGATGCAGCGGACAGTAGACTACGGCGGGCGCGTGTTCAAGGTGATGCTCGCGCCGTCGCTCGACCTCGAAGTGTTTGATGAAGCTGGAAAGAAGCTCAAAAATCTGCCCGCACCGGGAAAGAAGGATGACGCGGAAAAAGCGGCGCAGGCGTATGCGGCGTTCAAAGAAATGAAAAAACAGATGAAGGCGGCTGTCACAAATCAGAAGGCGCGCCTTGAAGACGCGCTGTCCGCAAAACGGGAGTGGAGCGCAGCGGCGTGGACGAACCTGTTTGTCAGAAATCCGCTGATGCACCAGTTTGCAATCGGCTTGATCTGGGGCGTCTACGAGGAGGGCAGGCTGGCCAAAAGCTTCCGTTATATGGAGGATGGTTCGTTCAACACGCAGGACGGGGAAGAGTACACGATTCCTGAAAATGCGCACATTGGCTTAGCGCATCCAGTGGAGCTCTCTGACGAAGAAAGGATGGCGTGGAAGGAGCAGCTTTCAGACTATGAGATTGTGCAGCCCGTCGAACAGCTTGACAGACTGGTGTACTGCCTGACAGAGGAGGAGACGGACAGCAAGTATTTAGAGCGCTTTGGCGGCTGTGTCTTAAACGATTTGTCGTTGCATGGTAAGCTGACGGCGCTTGGCTGGTCCCGCGGCGCTGTGGCGGATGCGGGCGGTTACAATACTTATTACCGTGAGGACGCTGACGGAATCGGTGTCAGGCTGCATTTTTCAGGGAGCTTTGTCGGGTGGCATGAGGAGGAAGTGACAGTCTATGAGGCAGCATTTTACAGGGCGGGCGATTCAACGTGCAGCAGTTATGCGGAACCAAAGAAAGATGTCAAAAAGGCGCTGTATCTAAAGGAAGTCCCGCCAAGGTATTTCAGCGAGATTGTGTTACAATTAACAAAAGCGACAGCGTCCAGTGACGAGCGGGAAACGGACTGGAAGGAAGAAGCAGGTTTATAAAAATAAAGGAGGAATTTTCTCATGATAATCAATGCAGACAACAAACAGACTGCGGCAGTGAATGCGATGCTTATGTTTCTTGAAAAAAGGGGCGTGCCAGAAAGTGACCGTGCACTGGCGGAACAATATTTATACGATGAAAAAGGAGACGAGGTGTTAGACCAGTTTCACCGGATTGATTTTTATGCCGCCACAATCACCTATGAGGTCAGAAATGAGATGCACAATATCTTGACATGGCGGGATAAGGAGGAGACAAAAGCGCTGTGCACCCGGTTTCTTAATGTGCTGTATGCGATCGGCCATCACACCTGCAACTGTTTGTCTTATGGCGATCTCTCTGACAAGATGGCAGGCTGTGATCTATACAAGCAGTTGGTGGTATTTATGGAGTTTCATATGAACATCAATGGATATCTGGACACCTATGACACCGATCATATGCTTAGCATGGTGCAGAACAAACCTGACACGCTTGTCGGAATATTAGACCAGATAAAGGGTGAGGGCGACAGGTATTATCTGGCAGCACTGTCCGTCTATTTCTATAAAAAATATGCCGCCAGAAATCAGATTGAGGCAGCGGATGCGGCGCTCATGAAAGCATATGAGGAGGAGACGGCGGCGTTTCTGGACGAGTGGCTTGAACAGCAGGGCTATGCTATGCATGAGGAGATTCTCTCCGCAGTGCACCAGCACCAGTTTACGAGAGCGCTGTTCGATGGTGTGAAAATGGGCAGTCTTTCCGAGCCTGCGCGCCAGCAGCTCTGCTTTCTCTGTAATATATCGCTGATGAATTTCCCGCTCTCTGAGGTACTGCGGGAGATTGTGAAGGTCTGTATGGCGGTGGATGCCGAGTGGATGCTCCTGTCAGGCAAAGATTTTATTCTCAGGATGGCTTCGGACAGAAGAAAGACTGGGATTCAGATTGGCGACTTGGATGAGGTGCTTGGCATCGAGCCAGAAACCTATATCCGCTGGGCAGCCGACCAGCTGAACGAAGTGATCCTGAAAAGACAGTTGGAAAAAAATCAGCAAAGCGTTTTGAATGCGATGGATGAGGAGGGATATACCTCGCTGTTATCGAAGAAAAATTCGGCATGGAACAGCGCGATGGATTCGGTCAATTATCTAAAGGATTTGGTGAAAAAAGAAAACCCCAAATTATATGAGGACGCGGTGGTGGCAAGTCCGAATTATGAGACCGTGATAGCCTATCTGGTAAAGGATACGCCCAATGCCGAGCTTGCGCGGGAATATCTGCGCGGGCATGGAAGCATCGAGGCGCTGTATCCCTATGCGGAGGAGTACGCAGGGGAATATGTCTCCCATCGGTATATGGAGGCGCAGAAAAAGCACTGCAATGATCCGGGATTTTTTAACCGCTGCAAGGCGTTTATGATACTGACCTGCTCAGAGAAGACGACATTTGTGGAGGGATGGGATACAGACTGTTTGTTACAGATTGAGCAGTGTTACCAGATGTTTTGTGATGAACATCTTGATATCGCGCACCAGATTGCAGGGTTTGCGGCATGTTATGGTGCGTATGACAATAGTATCGGCTGTTCTGTGGAGACGTTACTGGAGGGGACAGTCAAGGTGTTTACCCGTTATCTGAGTGAGCGGCGCGAGGAGACGCTTGCGGCATTTTTCGGCGCTAGGGTAGAAGGGCGTTATCTGGGGCTGCTTGTCATGAAACAGGATGCAGAGCGCAATAAGAACGAGATCCTGCGCTATACCGCAGACAGTGCGAAGTTGATTAAGGAGGAATTACTGGAACTTTTGTGTGCACAAAAGGGCTGGGAACAGAACATTATCGCATTATTCAAGGCAAAAAAGGCGGCGCAGCGGGAGATGGCAGTGAAGGTGCTGTCACGCTGGCAGGAGGAGGGCAGCAATTTTACTCAGGTGCTGACGCAGGCAATGGAGCAGGAGAAAAATGCAAAGGTGCTGGCGCTACTGCAAAGCGCGCTCAACATTCAGGAAAGTGACCAGCAACAAGAGGTGCTCTCCAAGGAGGAGCTGGTAAAGCAATTACATAAGGGCGGCAAGAAGAAGAGTCTCACGTGGGCGTATGAAACACCGTTTCAGCCGGTGCATGACAAGAGCGGCGCGGAGGCGGATGAGGCGTATTTGCAGGCAATTCTTCTGTGCTATGTATCGCAGGAGAAGAATGGCGTCAGCAAAAATGCCAAGCTGCTTGCGGACGAACTTCAGGAAGTGGAGCTTGCAGTCTATATGAACGAGCTGTTTGACAGATGGCTTGCGGCGGGCGCGGAGTCCAAGAAGCGCTGGGTGCTCTATGCGGCAGCGATTCACGGCGGCGAGGAGATCATTCAAAAGATACAGCACCAGATACAGGAGTGGCCGCAGGCGGCGCGGGGAGCAATCGCGGCGGAGGCGGTGAAGGCGCTGGCACTGAATCCATCGCCGCGCGCGCTGCTTTTGGTGGACAGCATCGCAAGAAAATTCAAGTTCAAGCAGGTGAAGGCTGCCGCGGGCGAAGCGCTTGAGTTTGCGGCAAAGGAGCTTGATATCACGCGCGAGGAGCTCTCGGACCGCATCGTGCCGGACCTTGGATTTGACGGGCAGATGGAGCGGACGTTTGACTATGGCGGACGCGTGTTCCGTGTCAGACTCACAACCGCGCTCGAGATTGAGGTGTTTGACGAAAACGGAAAGAAACTAAAGAGCCTGCCCGCACCGGGAAAGAAGGACGACGAGCAGAAAGCGGCTGCTGCTTATGAGGAGTTTAAGCAGATGAAAAAACAGATGAAAACGACGGTGAGCAGCCAGAAGGCGCGTCTGGAATACGCGCTGTCCGCAAAGCGGGAGTGGAGCGCGGCGGCATGGACAAATCTGTTTGTCCAAAATCCGCTGATGCATCAGTTTGCGATCGGCTTAATCTGGGGAATCTATGAGGGCGACCGTCTGGTGCAGAGCTTCCGCTATATGGAGGATGGTTCTTTTAATACGCAGGACGAGGAGGAGTACACGCTGCCAGAAGGCGCGCGTATCAGTCTCGTACATCCGATGGAGCTTACAGACGAAGAGAAGGCGGCATGGAAAGAGCAGCTTTCTGATTATGAGATCACACAGCCCATCGAGCAGCTTGACAGGGCAGTCTATGACAGAACCGAGGAGGAGGCAGCGCACAGGAGCATGGAGCGTTTTGGCGGATATATCATCAATGACTTATCGCTGAATGGCAAGCTGACCGGGCTTGGCTGGTATCGCGGTTCCGTGCAGGACGCGGGCGGATTTTACACCTATTACCGCGAAGACCCGGAGGTCGGCATTGGCGTGGAGCTGCATTTTTCCGGCACGTATGTGGGGATGATGGGCGAGGACGTGACTATTTATGATGTGCGGTTTTACAAGGCGGGCAGCGTGGAGCGCGGCAGCTATGTCTATGACGAGGCGGACAAGGAGAAGGCATATCTGCTGAAAGATATTCCGGCGCGGTATTTCAGCGAGATTGTCTTGCAGCTTACAAAGGCGACCGCGTCAAGCCAGAGCCGGGATGAGGACTGGCGCAAGGATGTGCAGCTGATTTGATGACCGCCGCAGAGAAGTGCGACTGATCTGATGACAGCCGCAAGGAAGTACGGCTGGTTTTGCAGCAGCCGTTTGGCAGAAAGGGGAATATTTACCATGATGATGAACACAGAGAGTGAACAGATGGAAAAGATCGTTGAATTACTTGAGAAATTGAACATTTCAGCGCAGAACCGCACGCTCGCAATATCATATCTCAAGGGCGAGGCAGGCGATGAAGTGTTCGCACAGTTTGAGCCGATGAGTTTCGCTGTTATACCATACGAAATACCACGGCAGGTAAAAAAATTGATGAAAGGATCTTGGCAAACGCGCCTGTTCAATGTATTGTACGCCATGGGACACGGATCCTGCTCTAATGTATTTCATGAGTGTCTCAGTGAAGTGATCGAAAATGAGACGTTAGCGCTGTATAAAAGGCTCGTGGTCTGGATGGACTGCGGCAATTACACACTGATGACGGAACAGCGTGGCAATCTGATGCGGAAGGCACACAACAGTCTTGAGGTGCTGCGCGGTCTGGTCGAGCCTCTCCTCGAGGAGGAGGGGCAGCGGTATGCACTGAATGTGCTGTCGGTGTATTTCTGCGTGAAATATCCGTCTGCTGACAAGCTTTCAGATGAAAATAAGGAGGATGCCGCGCTGATGAAGCTCTATGAAAATCTGCTGCTGGGCGTTCTCCATGTATGGCTTGTCCAGAAGGGATATGATGCGCACCAGCAGGTGATCGACGCAGTGCGCAGCGGACAGCTCACAAAAGAGATGGCGGACAGTGTGGGCGGATGCGGCAAAGGAAACGGGGAGATCTGGCAGCTCTTTCAGTTTATGGGCAGCACGGCATATTTAAATTTCCGTCTTTCGGAGATTCTGCGCAATATCGTCAGGGCGTGTGTTGCCTTTGATGTGTATGAGGCGCTGTTTTCTATGAAGGATGCCTATATGCAGGAGAGCCAGAGCATTACAGCGGCAGGCGCAGCGTATGACGAGCTGTTTGGCATTGACCCGGAAAACTACATCTGCTGGGCGGCAGTCACTAAGAGTACGCCCATCCTAAAACAGCAGCTTGCAAAGCATCCTGACAGTTATCTAAAAGCACTGGAGCCAAAGCGGTATCAGACGCTGAACAGAAGTTATAAGAATCAATATTTTCATGTGTTTAATGTGGAGGAGACCGTTTTATTTTTAAAAGATCTCTTGAAAGAGGAAAATCCGGCATTGTACCAGCAGGTGATTGGCAGCAAGAAGCAAAATCATGATCGGATGATCTCAGAGCTGGTGTCAAACGTTCACCACGCAGATCTGGCAAAGGAGTATCTGCGGGGAAACTGTGCGGTGTCCGAGCTGTATCCTTATGAAAAGGAGTATATGGACGGTGTGCAGTATGGATATCATTTGTCGGATGCGCTGTCCAAATACCAGCGGCATTGCAACGATCAGGAGTTTATCAACCGGTGCAAGGTTTTTCTGGTGATCGGTGGCTGTATCTACTTCAAGCTGGACAGAAGAACGATAGAGGGCGTGAAGGCGTTTTTTGCGGTGCTGGATGCCGAGCAGCTCGATATCGCACATCAGTTGTCTGGTTTTTCGCTGCTCTATAAGGGAGGAGAGTACTACACAGGATGTTCGGCTTCGCTTATATTGGAAGGCGCAGAGGAGGTTTTTGCAGCGTATCTTGCCAGCCGCCGGGAGGAGACACTCACCGCTTTTTCATCGGCAGGCGCGGAGGGGCGGTATCTTGCGCTGCGCGTGCTGCAAAAGGATGCCAGTCAGTATAAACAGGAAATTCTTGGCTATGCGGCGGACAGCGCAAAGCTTGTAAAGGGGACACTGGTGGACATTCTCTGTGAACAGACAGCATGGACAGAGGAGGTCAAGGCACTGTTACAGGCAAAGAAAGCGGCGCAGCGGGAGATGGCAGTTCAAGTCCTGACCCGTTGGCAGCAAAAGAGCGGCGGTTTTAATGAGGTGCTGCTACAGGCGATGGAGAAGGAAAAGAATGCAAAGGTGCTGGCATTGATGCAGACGGCATTAAACATAGAAGAAAATGGTTCTGAGAGCAAGCCGCTTGCCAAGGAAGAGCTGGTGGAGCAGATGCACCGGGGCGGCCGTAAGAAAAGCCTTGCATGGGCGTATGCAACACCGTTTTCCGTAGTGCATCAGACGACGGGGGAGGAGGCGCCTGAAAAATATCTACAGGCAGTGCTTTTGTGCTATGCCTTGCAGGAAAAAGGCGGTGTCAGTAAAAATGCAGCGCATTTGACAGAAGTGTTGGACAAAGCCGAGTTTGCCCGCTATGTGAATGAACTGTTTGACAAGTGGATGGAGGCGGGGGCAGATGCAAAGAAACGCTGGGTGCTCTATGCGGCATCCATTCATGGCGGAGAGGATATTATTCAAAAGCTGCATCACGAGATTCAGGAGTGGCCGCAGGCGGCGCGGGGCGCGATCGCGGCGGAGGCAGTGAAGGCGCTTGCATTAAACCCGTCGCCGCGCGCACTGCTTCTGGTGGACGGCATCGCCAGAAAGTTCAAGTTTAAGCAGGTCAGGAGCGCAGCCGGTGAGGCGCTCGAGTTTGCAGCTACTGAGCTTGGCATCACGCGCGAGGAGCTCTCAGACCGCATTGTGCCAAATCTCGGCTTTGACGAGACGATGCAGCGGATTTTTGACTATGGAGCGCGCATCTTCAAGGTGATGCTCACGCCGGCGCTCGAGCTCGAAGTGTATGACGAGAATGGAAAGAAGCTCAAGAATCTGCCCGCACCGGGAAAGAAGGATGATGAGGCAAAGGCGGCAGCGGCGTATGACGCCTTTAAAGAGATGAAAAAGCAGATGAAAACCGCTGTCAGCAGCCAGAAGGCGCGCTTGGAATACGCACTGTCCGCAAAGCGGGAGTGGAGCGTGGCGGGATGGACAAACCTGTTTGTCAAAAATCCGCTGATGCATTCGTTTGCCATTGGCCTTGTCTGGGGTGTCTATGAGGATGGCAGGCTAACGCAGAGCTTCCGCTATATGGAGGATGGTTCCTTTAACACGCAGGACGGGGAGGAGTACACGCTGCCAGCGCAGGCGCGCATCAGCCTTGTGCACCCGATCGAGCTGTCTGACGCGGAGGCGGCAGCATGGAAAGAGCAGCTTTCTGACTACGAGATCACGCAGCCCATCGAGCAGCTTGACCGGCAAATCTACAAGGTGACAGAGGAGGAGGCAGCGCGCAGGAGCATGGTGCGCTTTGGCGGCAGCATTGTCAACGACCGCGCTTTGAACGGGAAGCTGACCGGGCTTGGCTGGTATCATGGCTCTGTGAAGGATGGTGGCTTTTTTGACACGTATTACCGCGAGGATGCCGAGCTTGGTATGGGCGTGGAGCTGCATTTTTCCGGGAATGCCATCGGTGGGTATTACGAGAGCGTGACGCTGTATGATGCGCGGTTTTACAAAGCAGGAACCGTGGAGCGCGGCAGCTATGTCTACGACGAGGCGGACAAGCACAAGGCATATCAGCTAAAAGATGTCCCGCCGAGGTATTTTAGTGAGATGGTGTTGCAGATCGCACAGGCAGTCGCATCGAGTGACGAGCGGGATGAGGACTGGGAGAAGGAGGCGGAGCTTTTGTGATGAGGGGCTGGGCGGTTTTTAATTGCTTTTCATAAGCGCTACATAATGCGCTGCGTTTTCTCGGTTGGCGTCGGCTTCCTCGGCGGTGACAGCTCTGATAATTTTTGCGGGATTGCCAAAGGCGAGGGAATTGTCAGGAATCCGCATTTTTCCAGTGACGAGCGAGCCGGCGCCGATGATGCAGTTGCTGCCAATCACAGCGCCGCTCAGGACGATGCTGCCCATACCGATCACTGTGTTGTCCCCGACAGTGCATCCGTGAACGACGGCATTGTGTCCGACAGTGACACCAGCGCCAATTTGGACAGGAAAGCCAGCGTCAGTGTGGAGTGTGGCATTGTCCTGTATGTTGGTGTCGCAGCCAATCGTGATAGTATTGGTGTCAGCGCGGACAACGGCATTGTACCAGATACTGACATTTTCGCCGATGGAAACTTTACCGACAACATGTGCGCCTTTGGCAATGAAACTGTTTTTTGACATAAATATTCTCCTTTAGCGTTTATCAAATATTTTGCATAGGCATAGTATAACATTTGTGGGCTGTTGCTTCAAGGAATATATGAAAGGAGAACGCTTAACATATTTAACAATATTTCTTAATAGTAGAAGGAAGTAAAAAATGATATATACAGAACAAGATCTGGTTCGGATTGCCAAGAGAGAGAACAATCCAAAGAGAAACTATCTCGTAGTAAACAGGCTTCAGGGAAAACATATTCCGGTGGCGCCGCGCGAAGCGTTTGACATGTTTCGCGCACTGGCAGACCGGGTGCGCGGTTTTTTATGCGCAGACCCATGCAGAGGAGGTATGCCACTCAGGCAGCGCACAGGTCGCGCGCAAGTAGGGGAAGAGGAAGCGTCGCTTCTGGTGATTGGCTTTGCGGAGACGGCGACGGCAATCGGTGCGGCAGTGGCAGCAGAACTTGGTGCAGACTATGTACAGACGACAAGAGAGCTGGTACCCGATGCCGAATATCTCTATTTTTCGGAAGAGCATAGCCATGCCACGGAACAAAAACTTGTCAAAAATGATATGGATATGGTGGTTGGCACCATCGACAGGATTCTATTTGTGGAGGATGAGGTCACGACAGGAAAAACGATTCTCAATATTATTGCAATTCTAAAAAAGCAGTATTCCAAAGACATCAAATTTTCTGTCGCTTCTATATTAAATGGCATGGATCAAGCCGCGCTTGACATTTATCAGGACAACGGAATTGAGCTGTTCTGGCTCGTCAAGACAGAACATGCAGCGTACCCGGAGATTGCCGCATCCTACAAGGGGGATGGCGTATATGTCGATTGCAGAAACAGTGCGGCAGTGGAGCATACAAGTGTAAAAGAGATTCGTGTGTTAGATAAAATAAAGCCGATGAATACCAGGCGCATTGTCAAGGCGGCATCCTATCAACAGTATTGTGCGTCTCTGTTTCAGGAGGTGGCAAGCCAGCTTGATTTAAGCGGTGTACAGAAAATACTGGTGCTTGGCACAGAGGAGTATATGTATCCTGCACTCTATACTGCCGCCAAATTGGAAATGCAGGGAAAAAGTGTGTGGTTTCACGCAACGACCAGAAGCCCGATTGCCGTGAGTGCAGAACAAGACTATCCGTTCCATACCAGATATGAGCTGATCAGTTTATATGACAGCAGGCGCAGCATATATGTGTATGATCTGCAAAAATATGACATAGTTGTCATTATGACAGACGCACAGGGCGAGATGAGAGAGGGAATTTGTTCTTTATTACAGGCGCTTAAATGTAGTGGAAATGAGCGCATTGTCTTTGTTTTTTCATGAGACATACGAATCGTTTTCGCAGCAGAACGCTGTGTATACAAAAAGAGCTGCCAGCAGATCAAAGATGTCTTGCTGACAGCTCTTTTATGCACACGGGCACCCAGATGAAATTTGTCAGCAGAAGCTGACGGGTGCCCGGCACGCGAGTAGGGGAAGATAGCGCTTCCCTACTCGATAGTACACAGACGTGGAAACAAGTTCCTTCCGATACCATAGAAAATTAAGATCATAATACAGATCCACAAAATAACATTTTGTGCAGGGCGTATCTGCCAGCGCCCTGTTTTGATGTAATGCATGAAATATTGCAGCAGTACCGCAGCCAGTACTGGGCTGAGCAGCAGTATTGCTGGATTTGCCATAAAGGCGGCTGCAAAATCCAACTGCATCAGGGCAATACACATATGCGAGACGCCGCAGCCCGGACATTTTAAGCCTGTCAGAAAATTGACAGGGCAGACAAAACCAATGCCCGTTTTTTGTAAAAAGATACTGTAGATGCCTCCGATCAAAAGAAGGAACAGTCCGCTGCGAAGAACCTGAAACAGCCGTTTTCTTACCATGCTGCTCAATGATTAATTGTTTGAGGTAGCAACATTGTTTAACTCATTCTGCATCAGTGCCCATGCTACAACGGGGATAAGGAAGCAGAGAATGAGATACAGGATATTGCTGTTGCTGGAAGGCTGGCCATGCTTCTGCTTGATGATGTCAATCTTCTCGCCCTGCTTATAGCCCCAGTACAGGGAGTAGATGTTGCAGGTAATGATCGTCAGAAGAAGGGTGACACCACCGGACGGACCCTCTGTCCCGGCAGCAGCATTGGTGTCATTTGTCAGGCATACATACCAGTATAGTCCATAGAGCCCACAGGTAACGATGGACAAAACGATGCATAGTGCAATATTTCTTTGTTGAATCATAAT
>VSNR01000044.1 GCA_009774345.1 Lachnospiraceae bacterium
TAATACAATTCTGCAAAATATGAAACCTTAAATGGAAGGAATTAACATTTTTAGTAAAAATGAATGTAAAAAGCTGGCAAAATTATTCATCTTGCCAGCTTCGCGCTCTTTATGACATGCCGTTTACAGTTTTGTACTTATACAACATTTCTGCATGGTTCTGCTCCTCGATCTGGATATCTGCAAGGAGTTTGCGCATCGCAGAATCCTTGAAACAAAACACATTGGTATTGTACTCTGAGGAGACAAGCTTCTCGGAGGAGATACAGTCCGTTGCAAGGAAATTATCGGTCTTTTTGTCCTCAGAGTCGCCCAGCTTATCATATGTTGCCTTGGGATTATAATTTTTGCCGTCTGAGTCATTGCAGTTGCAGGAAGGAATTGTACCGCCAATCACCTGCTGCAAAGAATCATAGTGCTCCTGCTCCTTGTTTTGCAGTGTCTTGAACAAATCCTTTAAGACGGTATCCTTCGCCTCGCAGGAATAGCGCTGGTACTTCTCGATACATGCCTTCTCCTGTGTCTGCAAATCCTTCACGGTTGTCATTTCTTTCTCTGTTAAGATCATACTTTCCTCCGTTCCAAATCAATGATTTAAGGTTATTTGTATTCAACATTGACTATTATTTGGAAGAAAGCATGATTTTATACAATCGGGCAAAACTTATTTGGCTTTGACTCTTTTCGTCATTTCTGACCCTGCAAAATCGCCAAGTCCTTCTATTTTTATTTTGACTTTTTTGCTGCCTGCCTTGGCGGTGGATGTTATTGTGTAATGCACGCCTTCTTTTAATTTTGTTCCGCCATAGGTGAGTGTGAAATGCTCCATTGTCCCCTTTACAGCCGCTTTTGAAATCTTCTGCGGCTTGATGACAAACTCCGCAGTCTCTATGATGCCTTCATAATTTCCTTTACCTGTTATGATCACCTTCGCCTTTTGATTGTCTGCCGACGCATGGAGATTATATTGATAGGTAACGGTATAATCCTTATTCTTTGCCAGTTTTTTGCTGCCACATTTCACAGTCACAGACGGCTTCTGGTACTTTCCGTTGTATGTCTTATCTGAAATCTTTGAGACTGTCAGGCTTGTGTTTGTCTTGCCAAGTGCCGTAATCTCAAAAGTTTTGACCACTTTTCCTTTATAGGCGCCTTTACCAGTGACAACCACACACGCGGTTCCTGCATTTTTATTATTCTGGTACTGGACTTTATAATCCTTATTTGCCCTGAGCGTCATGCCATCTATTGCGACGGTCAGTGCAGGCTTTTGCGCCTTTCCTGTATAAGGTACAGACTGCGTTTGCAGGGCGACATGCTCTGGGTTGATGATGTGGGACGCGTCATTCTCATAGACTGCCAGCTTTACCGTGCTGCTTCCCTCATAATTTCCTGCTGCGGTGACTGTGACCTTGGCCGCCTTTGATGCTTTTGCTGTCAAATCTCCTGCATAAGTAAGCTTATAGTCTTTACCTTTTTCCAGACGCTTTGTGCCATCGTATACATAGACAGGCGGCTCTGACTGGCTGCCTGCTGTCATGCTTCCAGTCATAATTTTAAGTCTTTTGATGGACTTGGGGGTAATTTCAAAAGTTGTCCTGAGTGTTCCTTTATAGAGACCGTTTCCGCGCACTACCGCAATCCCCTGCCCTGCGTCGGTATTTTGCTCGTACAGGACGCTGTAGTCTGTTCCCTCTGTCAAGGTACGTCTGCTGCCGCCTTCTGTCACCGTCACTTTCACAGAAGGATTGTATGCCAATCCATCATATGTTTTTGACTTGATAGCAGCGATTTTGCCGCCAGCCTTCTGTAGGTCAATTCTCTCTTCGTCCGCGTAAGGAGAACTACTCTCGTCCAGCGTCGGGCTTTCCTCGGCGGATTCACTCTCGTCCGTTTCTGAGCGCTCTTCTTCTGTTGGACTTTCCTCACTTGAGGAAGTTTCTTCACTTGACGGATGCTCCTCGGTATCGCTGCTCTCCTCACTTGAAGCGCTTTCGTCGGCTTTGCTGCTCTCCTCCGTTGTTGAACTCTCTTCTGATGATGAGCTCTCCTCTTGTGACGAGCTTTCTTCTGTATCGCTGCTCTCTTCCGTTTCCGAGCTCTCCTCTACGGAGGAACTTTCCTCCGTTGTTGAACTCTCTACTGTGCTGCTACTCTCTTCCGTTGTCGAGCTCTCTTCACTTGAGGAACTCTCCTCCTGTGAGGAGCTTTCTTCTATACTGCTGCTCTCTTCCGTTGTCGAGCTCTCCTCACTTGAGGAACTCTCCTCCTGTGAGGAGCTTTCTTCTGTGCTGCTGCTCTCCTCACTTGAAGAACTTTCCTCATCTGGTTCTTCTGGCGTCTTCGTTTTTCTCAGATGGATACTGGTGCCTGTGTTTCTCGGAAATTCCGTATAAGCATTGTCCTTGTCATCATACCATGTTCCATAGAGTGATGCCTCAACCTTGATGTTGCGCGGCGTCCACAGCTCCTCAAGCTCCCTGCATCCCTCTACTAAGGACTCTGCACCGTAGACAGAAGTGATGCCTCCCATATCAAAACCTGATAAATTCAGCTTTTTCAATTCTCTGCTGTCATAAAACATATAGGAGAGATCCTCTGCGTTTCGAACATCAAAAGAATCCACATTTAAGCTAGTCAGGCTCAAACAGTCCGCAAACATAAACGCCATGTCTTTGACTTTTCCCGTCTGAAAACTGCTGGTGTCCAGTGCCTCCAAAGCATAACATCCCCTGAACATCTCTCTCATGCTCGTGACATTTCCCGTGTCAAACTTCGTCACATCCAGACTCGTCAGCTTTTTACAATACTGGAACATGTAAGATGCATTCTCCAGCTTGCGGGTGTCAAACTTCGACACATCCAGACTGGACAGACTATTGCAATACCGAAACATACAACGCATATTGGTGACATTGCGGGTGTCAAATCTGGTCACGTCCAGACTCGTCAGACTACTGCAATCGCTGAACATAAAGTCCATATTGGTTACAGCCTGCGTGTTAAACCGCGATACATCCAAGGACTTCAAAGACGTACAATAATTGAACATTTCTGACATATTCTTCACGTTCCGGGTATCAAAATTTGAGAGATTCAGGCTGGTTAAGTTCGAACAGCTGTCAAACATCTCTGACATATCTGTCACCTTCTGAGTGTTGAGGGGGCGCAGATCCAAGCTGGTGAGTCCTTTGCACCCCACAAACATCCGTGACATATTCTCCACGTTCCGGGTATCAAAATGACTAAGATTGATCTCCTTGATGTTCGAACAGCCGGCAAACATTCCCGACATATTCGTGACACTGCCCGTCTTAAAGCTGCCAATCGGCAGGCTGGACAGACTATTGCATCCGCTGAACATGTCTCGCATCCTTATAACGCTGCCTGTATCAAAACTGCTCAGGTTTACGCTCTCCAAGGCTGTACAATTTCCAAACATCCCTGACATATCCTTGACGTTCTTGGTCTGAAATCCACTCAAATCCACATTTTTCAGGCTCTTGCACTCAGAAAACATAGATGACATATTAGTGGCATTCTCTGTGTCAAAGCCGCTCAGATCCACACTTTTCAGACTAGAACAATTATAAAACATCTGTATAAAATTCTTTACATACTTCGTTTCTGTCTCGCTGAAATCCACACTTTCCAGATTGCGACATCCGCTCAGAAGTTCTGAGAAATCATCCGCACCCCGAATAACGATCTTTGCTGTTTTGACGCAGTCCAGTGCATTCTGCAAACCGCTCCAGTCATGGTTCTTCAGACGGGGATGTGACCCCATCATCGTTAGATTTCCGTTTTTATCTATCCTGTACGCCAGGGTATCATACCGCTTGTGTGCAATATCATCATTCTGAAAGGGTTCCATGACAAAGAGATCTATCTCGCCGCACGCATCCGCGTACCAAACCTTTAATTTCTTGACGCCCGGCGTGGATGTGTCGATCTCATCAAGGTTGGTTCTGTAATCCACAGTCGATATCTTCCTGTCATTGCCCAGATAGCCGTGGAGCCAGATCCCGTCAAGGCAGGGCTTCTCCCCCGGCATATAGACCGTCTTTGCATCATCATCCAACACAAATCTGTCCAAGACTGTCTGCTCCTTCACAGTAATCTTGACCGTCGCAGAAATCCCCTTGTAGGTAACAATCAGGTCTTTTGTGCCTGCAGTATTCATATCAATGCTTTTGGCATTGGTGGTGTAATCCTTAACCTGCTCTCTAATACTGCCCGTGCTGTTTCTGTATTCCACCTTTAGATCACTCAGATCAAGCTTGCTGCCATAAGAATACTCTGTCACTGTCTTTGTAACGATAAGCTGCATCTGCTGTGTGAGCTTCATGCTCTTATTTTGATTCTTTGGCAGATATCCGTCCGTAATACATTGTCCTTCCGATGTCTGCCAGGTTCCATTCGGCATTGAGATATTGATCTTTACATTGCGGGGCGTCTGGAACTCTAACAGATTATCCATCCCCAGCATCAAATCCGCATACTGCACACTTCGCAAATCAAACGCACTTAGATCCAATGCATTCAGGCCGTCGCATGACCAGAACATCTGGCTCACATCTGTCGCCTTTGCCGCGCTGAACTTCTCTCCAAAGGTCAGCTTCTTCAAATTTCGGCAAAATTTAAACATGCCCTTCATCTCATTATTTACAGGCATAGCAAAGCTGCTAAGATCCAGTTCTTCCAGTGCATAACAGCCTTGGAACATATATGGCGAACGCGTCACCTTCTCCGTTGTAAACTTCTCTCCAAACTGAATGTGTTTCAGATTTTTCGCATAGGAGAACAGAGAGGACATAGCTGTTACATTGCTTGTGTCAAAATTGGACAAATCCAGCGTCTCCAAGCTGCTACAGTCAGCAAACATTGCGCTGATCTGTGTGGCTTTTGATGTATTCATCTTGCTCAGATCAATGCTTTTGAGACTGCTGCATCCGCGAAACATCGCCGAGAGATTCGTGGACAGACTTGTGTCAAGCTGGCTGATATCCACGCTTGTCAGATTGACGCAGTCCTCGAACATAAAGGAAGGATTTTCAATTAACGAGAGTCTGACCTCTGCCGTCTTGATGGATTCACGATATGGATACCACGGCGAGTATGTATGCTGGGGATACTCACAGTATTCGCCGTTTCCCTTCACGGTTAGTTTTCCATCTCTGTCAATCCTCCAATAGACATTTTTGTAACTGCCGCTTGCGATATCGTCAATGAAACCCAGACCCAAGTCCCAGTTAAATGCATAGGACGCGATCTCCTCCTCTTCGGTCTCCTCCGTCAGCTCCCCGGTGGTTGTAAACTCCTGTGTCAGCTCCTCGGTGGAGGCAATCTCCTGGGTCAGCTCTTCGGTGGAGGTTGTCTCTTCGGGAGCTGTCTCTTCGGAGCTGTTCTCTTCTGTGGAAACAGGCTGTTCGCTCGATATTGGTTCTTCTGTGGAAACAGGCTGTTCGCTCGATACTGGTTCTTCTGTGGAGACAGGCTGTTCGCTCGATACTGGTTCTTCTGTGGAGACTTCGCTGGAAGATGTCTCGGATACTGTTTCTTCTATTTCGGTCTCTTTTATTTCTGTCTCTTTTATTTCTGTCTCTTCTATTAATATGTCAGACGTCTCCAAGCCAGTTTCTTCCTCAACGGAGATCTCCTGCGTTTCTTCGGTTTCTTTGTCTGGGGCCGGCTGTTCTGTTGAGCCCTTTTCTTCCTCTTCGTCCAGCTCTTCCGCCAAGACAGTTTTTTCTGAATCTGCGGTTTCCTGTACTTCCCCGGCAGGCTCCGACGCCCTTGCAGGCAATTCAATACTTGACGACAGCGTGATTGCTGCCATAAGCACACACAATGTTTTTCTTAATTCTCTTCCCATCTTGTCTTTCCTTTCTCAATCCTACCCAAACACCCGGCGCCAAAACTTCCTTACGGACAGTACGAAACTGCGCAAAAAAGCTGCACAAATTACGACATAAACCCTGTTGTTCTCGCGACAGAGCATTACGAACCATAATTTATGCAGCCGAACCATCATAACAGATTAATCTTTTTATCATAATCTCTTTATGACTTCATGCTTTGCGTCCATTTATCACTAAATGTTTGCCCTTTATGTTATGATACTACCACTTTTATTCATAAAGCGCAATCCTTTTTTCATAAATTTTCCTGTATTTTTATAAGCAATCGCTTAGATTTCTTGTCTTATTACACAACCGCCTCCACAATCACCTTATCTCCAATCTGAATTTCCTTCACGCCGCTCTCCACCTTTCGGTTAAAATTATAACTGACGAGATACCCCTTGTTTGTGTGGTAATAGTCCAGATATTCGATGAGCTGTTTTTCTCCGCGGTTATGATATTCTTTACCGCGCCAGATTTTAAGCTCCACAATAAACTGTTCACCGCCGTAATCCACTATGACATCTGTCCGCCGCGCATCTCTTGTCTGCGCCTCGATATAATAATTGCCTGTGCCGTTGATAATCGGTTTTAAGTACAACAGGAAAAATTTCCTCCCATTATCCTCCAAAAAGGTTTCATCCTTCCGGTCATAGACCTCATGAAAATGTGTGACAAACTTTTCCAGAAGCAGTGTCATATTCAGCCTGCCACCCTCAACAAACTGATTCCTGTCACGCTGTGCGCTGCGGTAAGATATATTTTTTAAGGCTTCCTTTGCGATAAAGGTATTGAGCAGCTTCATTTCAAACATGCGGTTTGCAACCGCCACTTGCCCATCCACCTCTTTGAGAAAACCAAACATTTTCCCGATGCTGACTGGCTTGACATCAATCTCAAAAGGAATCTGGCGTCCCTGATATAGTATTCCCTCAATCATTTCATACAGCTCCCTGTACAGATCGAGTTGTTTGACCATGCTCTCAAACAGCGGTGTGCTCTCTTTTAAGATCATTTTTACAGCTTGTGCAACACGCTCCTTCGACCATACTTTGCCAAGCTTTTCATCCACATATTTACAGATCAGAGATACCAGCACCGGATAGCCTGACGTATAAGCATAAATCTCTTCTGCGACAAGCTCTGCTGCCATCCCCGTCTGATGGTCTGCCTCATATTCGCCAAGCATCGACGCGATCTGCGCTGCGGAGAAATTCATATCCATGTCAAAGCTGGCAGCAATATTCCACGGGCTGTTGTACTGATGTTCTAATTCCGGGCGAAGCTTTAATTTCAGATTTTTGATGTCATACACCCCCGCCAGAATTACCGAATGAAAAATGGGCGTCTCATCCCTCTCCAAGTAATATCCCCGAAGCTGTGCCAGAAAATCAATAAATACCTGATGGTTGCCTGCGCTGTCCACTTCATCTATTATCAGCACGATTGGGCGCAGACTGTGTTCACACAATGCACTCAGATTTATAAACAGCTCTTTTAATCCATAGGCGTGTTCCTCTGCCGCCGGAAAGTGCAGCGCCTGCGCTTCCCCTGCTGCCCTGTTCCATCTTAGGAGGACATCCTCCATGAAGGAGTGCGCGAATGTCTCCTCGTCTGCAAATTCCCTGCTTCCCATTTTCTGAAAATCAAGCGCTATCACAATATACGTATCTTTTAAATATTCAGCCAGTGCCCGCAGCAGCGTCGTCTTTCCATACTGCCGCCCCCTGTTGATGACAAAATAACTTCCCCTGTCCACCAGCTTTTCTTTGATCTGTGCAAGCATATTATCCAGCCGCACCATATAATGTATCTTGGGTCTGCATACCCCCTCTGTATTAAAGTACCTTATACCATATCCACCTCCTAAAATTCAGGCAGGGGAATTTTCTTCCCCTGCCCCTTAACAAAACAGCGCCTCAAACTCATCCCTGCCGATCTTCTCCTTCTCCAGCAGAAGGTCTGCACAGGCGTGAAGCACCTTTTCGTGTTTCATGATAATATCTTTCGCCTTCTTGTAGCAGTCATCCACGATCGCCTTGACCTCTACGTCAATCTCGCTTGCCACCGCCTCGGAATGACTCCTTGTGTGCGCTAAGTCACGCCCGATAAATACCTCGTTGTCATCCTCGTCATAATTGATGACGCCGATATTTTCTGAGAACCCAAATTTCGTCACCATCGCCCGCGCAACCTTGGTCGCCTTCTTGATATCGCTCGATGCCCCTGTCGTCACATCGTCGAAGATAATCTCCTCCGCGATACGTCCGCCAAGGGATACCATGATATCCTGCAGCATTCTGCCCTTGGTGTTAAACATGTCATCCCGCTCAGGAAGCGGCATCGTATAGCCCGCTGCGCCAAGTCCCGTCGGTATGATAGACACCGTATATACCGGCCCGACATCGGGGAGCACATGGAACAAAATCGCATGTCCCGCCTCATGGTACGCCGTGATCTTCTTTTCTTTCTCAGAGATAATGCGGCTCTTCTTCTCCGCGCCGATACCCACTTTGATAAATGCCTGTTTGATGTCTCCTTGTTTGATAAAAGCACGGTTTTCCTTTGCCGCAAGAATCGCTGATTCATTCAGCAAATTCTCCAAGTCCGCCCCTGTAAAGCCGGCTGTCGTCTGCGCCACCTGCCTTAAATCCACATCCTCTGAGAGCGGCTTGTTCTTTGCATGCACATTCAGGATTTCCTCCCTGCCGCCCACATCTGGCGGTGAGACGGTAATCTTTCTGTCAAAACGCCCCGGACGAAGGATTGCCGGGTCTAAAATATCGACGCGGTTTGTCGCCGCCATCACGATAATGCCCTCGTTTGTGCCAAATCCGTCCATCTCGACCAGCATCTGGTTCAGCGTCTGCTCGCGCTCGTCATGACCGCCGCCCATACCGGTTCCGCGGCGTCTTGCCACCGCATCAATCTCGTCGATAAATACGATACACGGTGCGTTCTTCTTCGCCTCGGCAAACAGATCCCGCACTCTGGACGCACCGACACCGACAAACATCTCCACAAAGTCAGAACCTGATATGGAGAAAAACGGCACGTTCGCCTCGCCCGCAATCGCCTTGGCAAGCAGGGTTTTACCTGTACCCGGCGCCCCCTCCAGGAGTACGCCCTTGGGGATTCTCGCCCCAACCTTCGTGTATTTGGCAGGGTCCTTTAAGAAATCGACGATTTCCTCCAAGTCCTCCTTCTCCTCCTTGAGGCCAGCCACATCCTTGAGCGTGACTTCCCCGCCTGTCATCAGGCGCGCCCTGCTCTTGCCGAAATTCATCATCTTGCCGCCGCTGTTTCCAGCATTCTGCGCATTCATCATGCTGAACATAAACACCACAACCACCAGCAGCATCAGCAGTGGCAGCAGTTCGGTGATAAACCAGTTCTCCTGCGGAACATCCTTCACGATCGGTTCTATGTTATAGCTTTTTACCAGCTCCTGTACTTCTACCACATCTGATACATAGAGATTGCGCTGCTGATTGTCCCTCAGTGTGATGCGCAGCATTCCCGTTGGCACCTGCACATTCGGGTGAATCTCCACGTCCACGACAAGCCCCTCCTCCATCTCAGAGACAAACTGCCCCATCGTGTAGGAACCGCTGCTGCCGCTGTTTGTGCTCGCCCAGATCAATACCAGCACCAGTATTAATATAAATATAAATGTTAAATTAATTCCTTTTGCACCTTTTCCCAATTTCTGTCTCCTCCCGGTCCTGTCCCCGCCTATTCTCCGTCAAGCTCAACCACTCCGATATACGGAAGGTTCCTGTAACGCTGGTCATAGTCAAGACCATATCCTACCACAAATTCGTCAGGTATCTCGAAACCTGTGTAGTCCACCTTCACATCCACAACACGGCGCTCCGGCTTGTCGAGCAGTGTGCACAGCCGCATGCTCTTTGGCCCGCGCTGCCCCAGAAGGTCCAGCAGATAAGAGAGCGTCCTGCCAGAATCCACAATATCCTCCACGACAATCACGTCCTTGTCCTTTAACGGCTCATCGAGATCCTTCACAATCCTGACAACCCCGCTCGATTTTGTGTTGCTGCCATAGCTTGACACAGACATAAAATCCAGCGATACCGGCACGGTGATGCGCTTGGCAAGCTCGCACATAAAAAAGCTGCCCCCCTTGAGCACACACACCAAATGCACCTGTCTGCCTGCATAGTCACGGCTTATCTGTTCGCCAATTGCCTTAATTCTGGCATCCACTTCTTCCTCTGACAACAAGACTTTGATCTTCTCAGCCATATCTGGGTCCTCCTTTGTTTTATTCACACCCGCTCATCCATAAGCACAGTATCCTTTTCGTATGTTCACTGACCTTGTAATAGCTGCTGATGCGCTCCCCGATCAGCCAGACCACATGGTCTGCATCCGCCACAAGAAAAAGCCGCTCACGCTCTGCCTGCGGTATTTTGCGGTCAATGAGATACGCCTTTAAGGTTTTTTTCTGATTCATGGTATTGATTGTCAGATAATCCCCCGGCCTGCGGGTTCTTATGACAATACTATTTCTTATTTTATCATAATCAATCCATTTCGTATACTTATTTTCTGGAATATTTTTAAGATCTAACCCACAATTTTCCAGAAAAATGACTTTTGCCCTGAGAATCTGCCTGTCTCCAAGCAAAAATTCGAGTTCCTCCCCCGCCTCAAGCCGTCTGCGCCCGTCCGCTGAGAGGACATATTCCGGCAGCAGCGCCTCTTTATATATATGCTGAAAGATGGAAATCCCTGTGTAATCCCGCCTTGCCCGCAGTCCATGCGGAAGCAGAATCTCTCTGCCGCACTGACTGTGAAACAGCCCGCGCACCTGTCTGACATGGACTGCCTCCAGATCTTTTCTGCTGCCCCCCGCCTGCGCGAGCACCTCCATCACCACATATCCCTGCACCGTCTTATGCAGCTGTAAGAACTTTTCCTTGTCAATCGCAAAAACGCCCTGTCTCTTGCTGACACAGGCCTGAATCCCTAGCGCAGTCATGTCCGCGATCAGCTCATACGCCTCACGCACCCTCTCACTCGCGCTGTCAATATGCTGCACTGCCGCAGGGCTGATTTCGCGCACTGCTGTATCCAGTATATGATGGCGGATGACATTCCTTGAATAAGTATCCTCCAGATTCGTGCTGTCTATACAATAAGAAACCCTTCTTTCCTGCAAAAAAAGTTCAATCTCACTGCGCAAAAGACATAACAGCGGCCGGATCACGCGCCCGCGCACCGGCAAAATCCCTGATAGCCCCCGAAGGGAAGTCCCTCTGAACAAGTGAAATAAAAATGTCTCACAGCTGTCGTTTTTGTTGTGCGCGACGGCTATTTTGCCCTTCCGGGTGCCAAGCACGCGCTCGAACGCCTCATAGCGCACCTGCCTGCCTGCCTCCTCTGTGGATAGATGGCTTCTGCGCGCAAACGCTGCCACATCCTCCTCCACCAGCGTGAAGGACAGCCCGTGATGTGCGCACAGTTCCCTGACGTACGCCGCATCTTTTGCGGCGTCCGGGCGGATAAGATGATTGATGTGGACCACCTCGATCTCTATTGGCACTGCTTTGTTGATCTCGAGGAGCATCAACAGCAGGCAGACCGAATCTGCGCCGCCAGATACGCCCGCCACGATACAGTCTCCCTCCTCGATCATCTGGTATTCCTTCACGTACTGCAATACTTTGTCAATCATTTGTATCCCTCAAAATCACCCCTCTGCGCGCCGCTTGACACAGCAGGTAAGGACCGTCATATCATCCCGGATACGGCCGCCCTGACTGTTGATAGCATAGCGGAGCAGATAGTCCGCCATCTCTTTTGGATTCAGGATCGGACTCCTCGCAATGAGCTCCCGCAGCCTGCCATCCGCCTCATTCTCGATCGCATCGGAGATTCCGTCAGACACCATGATGAGCATATCCGCATCTGAGAGCTTCACGCTCTGCGTAATCGGGCAAAGCTCCTCCATACTGCCTAGCGGCAGCGTATCGGCTGAGACTTCATCCACCCAGTTGCCGCGCTTGATATAGCTCGCCGCAGCGCCCGCCTTGACAAACTCTGCCTCTCCTGTCAGCAGGTTGAGTGCGCAGACATCGAGTGTCGTGAGATTGCAGCACCCGTTCTGTGCTGCGATCGCGCCGTTGACCATCGTGAACGCCTTTTCTTTGCGGAATCCCGCTTCCAGAAAGCGCTCCATAAACTCGATAACCGCCTGAGAGTCCCTGCACGCCTGCTCACCGCTTCCCATGCCGTCTGCAAGCATCACGATAATCTGGCTTTGATTATATTCCTCCATGGAGAAGTTGTCACCTGAGACTTTTTCATCCTCCCGCACTGCCCTCGATACGGCACTCAGCACTGCATAACGCGGCTCGTCCTCAAAGATAAACGTATTGTAGCTTCTTGCGACTGCCAGTGCACTCTCGCCGGATGGAACCAGCCTTCTGTCAAAAAATACGGAGAGCAGTTCTCCCAGCACACTCGCGGAGACGGTATGTCTGCCGACCGCGCGCGCCTCTATGCTGATCTTGTTGCCACAGCGCCCATCTGCAAAGATCTCACAGCTCCCCGGCGCACCGCCTTCTATAAAAATCAGTTCCCTAACCACGATTCCCTGTCTTTTCAAAAAGTGTATCAGCGCTTTGCGCTTGTGTTCTACTGGTATACTCACGTGTACTACAGTGTCCGCCACGTCCGCAAAAGCGCTCGAAATCTCGTCGAGATGGTTTGCAAAGACTTCTTTCGTCTCCCGAATCTGCTGTCTGTAGAGCATGTCCCTTCTGTCGGCACAAATCTTTTCCGCCTGCGGTATGTCGCGGTACAGCCGCGCAAGCTCCTCATACGTCTCTGACAGGCAGTAGAGTTTCCTCTTGCTGTAGCCGTTAAACAGATATCCCTCCACGACGCCTGATTTATTTTCTGCCTCTTTTGAAGCTCTGGATGTTCTTACCTTCAACATGATCTGGTTCCCCCCTCTAATTCGCTATGACTACCCTGTATCAGGGTTTACTCATAGTATAAATAGAGGCACCATCATTTTTTGTCAAACCTGTGCACGTTTTTTTATTTTTTTGTTGACAAGAATCGCGCTGTGCAAAAATACACCGCTATCAGGTCCTGCCAAATAACGGTGTATCCTCTCAGTCAATTTCCTGAAATATGATCTCATTCTCATACACAAGCCCCAATTTATCCTTCGCTACTTCTTCCGCATATTTCTTTGTCTTGGTATACGTGGCAAACTCCTCAAGCTCCTTGGTGCGCGCCTCCTCCGCTGTGATCTGCTGTAATAATTCCTGCTCCTTTGCAGCATATGCCTTTTCCTTCTGAATCAGGGATATGGAGTTGATGCCAACGACCCCCGTCATAATCATGATTGCAAGCATCGCTGCCGCCATTCCAAGGCGGTTTTCATTCTTGGCGCGGAGAAACTGCGGCGGTTTTCTCTTTGGTCTTTGTGCGCTTTTTGTGTTTTGTTTTCTTATTGTGTTTTTTGCCATCTTTTGTTTCCCCCTTTCTGCCTTTTGCTGCTTTTTGAAAATACAATTTCATTTTATGACGTTTTTTGGCACACGTCAACCGAATTTTGTTGAATAGTTTGTGAAATCTGCCGACAAAAAAGTGCTTGACGAACCTAAGAAGCCGTCCGATGGTTCTGTCGATCACAAAATAGCACCATTTTACAAAAAAACGGCCAGCCGTCAGTGCATAAAACAGCATGCCCACTGCTGCGCCCAGCACTGCCGCAAAGCGGATCACCCCATTATTTCCATAATAGAGCAGTGTGAAGCTCAGCCCGAAGCAGGCTGTCCAGTACAGGATATCCTCAAGGTCCACGATGATGCGTGCATGTCTGACAAGGCGCCGAAACAGCCTGAGCAGATCATAGGTAAACGCCATAAAGACGCCCGTCATAATGGATGCCAGCCAGAAATGCCACTCCCTTACGATCTCTCTACTCATCAGCCAAACAGGCGTGTAAGCAGCCCTTCTCCTTTTTTCGCCAGTGTATTCTTGTCGGCGTAAGAGAGAGAATCCACTTTCCCGTCCACGTCCGCCTCTCCTTTCTCCAAGTCCAGCCGCCCCACGTGCAGGCTGCTGCCCTTGATGGTGAGCATCCCCTCCACCGTCTCCATCAGGATATTATTTTCATCAAAAGAATGAACCTCGACCACCCCTGTGACCTTGCAGTCGCGCCGCTGCTCCATACTGAACCTGTGCTTGCTTTCCATCGTCAATATGCCTTCTCCCATACGAGTACTCCCTATATTATATGGGTGGGACAGCACTTATATGTATCGGAACAGCTCCTTTGCATCATCCTTTTTGACCGTCTCCTGCACATCGAGGATTTCCACCTTGGTCTCCTTGTTGCCAAACTGTATCGTCAGGATATCGCCCACCTTGACATTCGTGGAAGCCTTTGCAGGCTTGTCATTGATGAGCACGCGCCCTGCGTCACACGCCTCGTTTGCCACCGTGCGGCGCTTGATGATGCGCGACACTTTCAAAAACTTGTCCAGTCTCATCGTAATTCCTCCATTCTTAAATTCTCCATTCATGAAAGAATAACAACCGATGAAATCACTCTCATCGGTTGTCCAAACAATCTTATCTGTTTACCTCGTCCTTTAACGCCTTGCCCGGTTTAAACTTAGGCGCCTTGGAAGCCTCAATTTTCATCGTCTCGCCTGTCTGAGGATTTCTGCCTTCTCTGGCTGCTCTCTCAGATACTTCAAATGTACCAAAGCCTACTAACTGAATCTTCTCGCCCTTTTTTAACTCCTTTGCAACAACCTCTGTAAATGCTGTCAGTGCCTTCTCAGCATCCTTCTTTGTCATGTCTGCCTGTTCAGCCATAGCGGCAACTAATTCTGTTTTGTTCATTGTGAACTCCTCCTATAAATTACTGTAGATAAATATCCTCTGCGCCCTTTTGACGCCTATATTTATTTATAGGCGAAAAGCCTTGCTTTGTCAAGAAAAAAAGCCGAAAAAATGCTTAAAATTTGCTGTTTTATATGCGTTTTGGCTGTTTTGTCATAATTTTTACGAATCTTCTAATTGAATGAGGTCTGTAAATGAATAATTTACATCCTTCTCCTCCTCATCAATCTGCAAAGTATAACTCCTTGTCTGATAGCCGGACTTCCTGAGCGTCACTACATGAGACCCCGGTTCTTTGTTAAAGCTGACAGGCGTGACGCCTACATAGCTGCCGTCAAGATACGCCTCCACGCCGTCCGGCGCATCAATGTAGACTTTGTATTTCTCAGAGGAGGACAGATAGTGCTCAGAGGATTTTTTCTCCTTCTCCTCGTCCTCATCCTCTTCTTCTGGCTCAGAGGACTTGGACTGATATTTTTTGCTGGTTGTCTGGTCGTCGTCGTCATCCTCTTTTTCTTGTTCTTCTTTATCTGAATTTTTATCTGAGTTTTTATTTGAAGTTTTGTCCGTCGCTTTTTCGGAAGTCTTGTCAGCGGAGCTCTCCTCGCTCTTCTCGAGCTCTACGGCAATGTTCGCAGAAGGCTCTCCCACCCGGATGTACTGCGCCACGGTGTCATACCCGTCTGCTGTGATGCGCATCTGGTGTAATCCGTACTCGATCTCGACGGGTTTCGACACATTGACCTCCCTGCCGTCGATTGAGACCTTTGCCGTGACCGGATTGAGTGTGAAAATCACCGTCCCCTTCTGTACGACCGTAATCTCAACCTCTCCCAAATCCCACGCCATCTCCTCATTTCTGGCAAACGTAATCTCCTGTGTGGCGCTGCTGCCCTTGTGGCTGACGGTCACGGTGTGCGTCCCTTCTGGCACGACTAGAAGCATATCTTCGGTTATTTTGCGAATCACACTGTCTCCCACATCAATCCAGCCATTTACGAAATAATCTTCGTTCTGCAAGCGCAGGTAGCCGTGTCCCTTCTCGACATGGATGCCGTAGATCATATTTTTGTAGCCCCAGACACTGAGCTCGTCCATCTGGCTGACCTCCATCATATCGGTCTCCCTGCCGCCCGACACGACGACAACGTGGCTGCTGATATTATAGAGCTCTTTGCCCAGCGCGATCGTTCCTTTGCTCAAATCCATGCTGTACCCGTTCACATGATGATAGCTGATGCAGTCAGGATTTTCCCGTACATACGCCAGCGCCTTGCGCGGTTTGTAAAAACGCACTGTAACGACGCTTCCCTCCTTGAGCTGTTCCATAGAAAGCGCCTGCTCATTTTTGTCATATATCATCGTCGTGCCGTCATATGTCAGTGTGTAGCGCCTTGATGAGGCGATATTCTGGAATTGTACGGTCTTTGCCTCCAAGTCCTTCCTGACCACGACTGCCGCATCCTCCGAGTCGTAAATCCCGCTCCTGTTCATCTCATCGACCGCCGTCTCTGTCTCTAAACCAGCCTCTGTCTGCACTGCGCTGCTGTCATTGGTCTGGTTGGTCAAAAGCGCTGTAAACTGGCTGGCATACTGCCCGCAGCCTGTCAGCGTGATCGCTGCCGCCAGCACCACGGCGGCGAGGCTGCCTTTTTGATTCTTTTTATCTAAACTTTTGTTCATTTTATCACCTTTTTCTTCATTACAAGACACTTAGGCTGGCGTACAGCGCTTCCCGCCTGTCCTGCTTCACTGGAAACGCGGTGCGGTAAGACGCGGTGTCATCTGCCAGTTCCTCATAGATCATCCCTTCACTGCCTGACAGGCACGCCCTCACGATACCGTCAGGGTTGATCACGCAGCTGTCCCCGGTGTACCAGACGCCGCCGATGCTGCCGGCACAATTGACTGCAAGGATATAGACTTGATTCTCAATCGCGCGCGCCTGCAAGAGCGCCTTCCAATGCGCGCTGCGCTGCGCCGGCCAGTTCGCCGCCACAACAATGACATGCGCCCGCTTGGAGAGCACCTGAAACAGCTCTGGAAACCGCAGGTCATAGCAGATGACGCTGGTAAATGGTATATTTTCCAGCGCAAAACACGAAACAGCGCTGCCGCCCTGAAACTTTTCATCCTCCCCGGAATAGGAAAATGGATGAATCTTTGCATAATCTGAGCTGACACTGCCGTCTCTGTCCACGATGGTATAATGATTCTCACATTTGCCGCCCCCTGCTGTACAGTCCTTGACCCAGCCAAAACCGATATGGATGTGATACTGCCGCGCCAGCGCCTTCATGCGCGCGATCGTCCGCCCGTCACGCTCCTTCGTGACGCTGGTATTCATGGAAAATCCCGTAAAGCTCATTTCCGGGAAAAATATCACCCCGGCGCCCTGCACCGCCGCCTCATGAATCCACTTTTCAGCCACCTTATAATTTTCTTCCTGCGCTTCCCAGTGAATCGTTGTCTGAGCAAGCGCGATCTTTAAATGTTTTTCCATATAATTTTCTATTTCTCCTCTTTACGTAAACCTATTATAACGGCTTTTCCCCTCCGATACAACCTTTTTATGAAAAGAACTTGTTTAACAGCTTTTCCCTGTTTTTCTCCTGATGAATCAGGCTTTCCAGTTTATCATAATTGCGGTTTGGCATCCACGACTTTCGGGAATTATAATAAAAGTTAATAATTTTCCAGAATTTCTCAGGGTACGCAAGGCGCAGGCACAGACTCCGCCACTCGATCGGCGGGAACACCCTGCGGTTCTGGTAGGCGTCGAGCATACTCTGCGCCATGTCCAGCGACCAGTCGCACTTTTCCGAAATTTTGCGGAATAATAAATAAAAATCCCTTGCGCCTGCATCATGCGCAAAGTGCTCCAAATTGACAATCCCTGTGTAGGCGCCGCCGTTTCCTTTGCCAAAAATGACATTGTGATACTGGTAGTCGCCGTGGCAATAGAGTCCATTGCTGTTTACATACGCTTCGTATTCCGCCTGAGACTCCTCTCTGGCACGCCGTGTCACATCCACTGCCTTCTCCAGAAAATAATCATACTCCTTCAAAAGCGCCCGCTCGAACTCGGTCTTGTTGTGCAGCTTCCTCAGATAATTGCGCACGCGCTTGCACTCGACGGTATGCCGCTCCATCTCATCCGCATAGAAAAAGACAGGCATCAGGCATATTTTTTCCGACTGCGGCGTCATGAATTTCAGATGCAGCTTTGCCATCGCACCGCACGCCTTGACAATATCCTCCTCATTCTTGTAGCTGCACTCTTTGCCATCGACCTGCTCCTCCAATATGTACACGCTGTTGTCGATATCCTTCACGAACAGTGCCCCCTCCTTGGTCCGAATGAGCATATCCGTCCGCAGGCTGTCCTTGAGCTTGCCCTGTAATTGATACAAAAGCTCGAGCTTCTCTGTCCTCCCCCGATACTCTTTGAGCACACGCATTCCCTGATCTGTATCACAGATAATGGTTCCGCGCCCTTTGAAGGTGCGGCTGACCGTCATATCATACTGTTCCAGCACATTCACTGCCTTGTCGTTCACAAAAAATCCCCCTCCACACAGATAATGATTTAATCTATCTTATGTGGCAGAGGGGTTGTTTATTACACTATTTCACGCGCTTTCTGCATTAAATATTCATGCGTATTGTGTCCGGGCTCCTGCAAAACCTCCTCCAAGAGCTGGTTTAACAGCACACCGATCTGTTTTCCTTTGGGTACGCCCAGCGCAATCAGGTCATTTCCTGTGATTTCAAGCGTCTTTAGCGAGATGCACTGGTTGCTCTCCATGATCTCTGTGTATAGCTGCTCCACCGCGTCAATGTGCGCTAATTTCTGCTGCCGCTCATAGCTGCTCTGCGCCAGCGTATCGGCGCGCCACAGCGCCATCACCTGCTCAAAGTACTCCGCGCCGATTTTATTCACAGCACGCCGCACTGCCCGCGCATTGGGTTCTGGTTTATAGTCATGATAGCGGATGTATTTCTGTACTTTTGTGATGGTGTCATTGTCAAACTTGAGCCGCCTTAGTATCCCGGCTGCCATCTGCTCGCTCACCTCCACATGTCCGTGAAAATGATCTATGCCCTCCCCGTCGGTCATCCTGACCTTTGGCTTGCCGATATCATGCAGCAGCGCGGCGAGCCGAAGGCTCTTGTCCGCCTGTATGTGCAGAAGGCTCTGCATCAGATGTTCTCCCACGGTATACTGGTGGTGCGGGTTCTGCTGCGCGGTCGCAAACGCTGCGTCCAGCTCAGGCAGCACTGCCTTGGTGATCCCAAGCTCATACGCGTCGCGCAGCGCATCCGGGTGGTCTGACATCAAAAGCTTTACCAGCTCTGCCTGTATGCGCTCTGCGCTGATGTGGCGCAGATTGGGCGCAAGGATTTTGATGGCTGCCTTTGTCTCCTCCGCGACCATAAATCCCAGCTGTGCCGAGAAGCGGACTGCCCTAAGGATGCGCAGCGCATCCTCATCAAACCGCTCTGACGCCTCACCGACACACCGTATCACGCCATCTGACAGATCTTTCATCCCATGAAAGGCATCCACAATGCCGCTCTTGTCATTGTAGGCAAAGGCATTGATCGTGAAATCCCGCCGTTTTAAATCTTCAATTAAATTTGCGGTAAAAATCACTTCTCTGGGATGGCGGCTGTCCTCGTACTCACCGTCAATCCGATAGGTTGTGACCTCAAAACCCTCGCGTTCCAGCATGACGGTCACCGTGCCATGCTGAATGCCGGTGTCGATGGTGTGGCCAAACACTGCCTTGACCTCCAGCGGCTTGGCGGAGGTGGTCACATCCCAGTCGTTTGGATTCCTGCCAAGCAGACAGTCCCTGACACAGCCGCCGACGGCGTATGCCTCAAAGCCTGCCTGCTCTAACTGTGATATGATGTACTTGACTTTTTCAGGTAATTGTATCTGTGTCATGCCTGCCTGTAACCTTATTTCCTTTCATAGATCTTGAAGCTGACAACTTTGGTGCCGCCGTACTCGCCTCTGCCTTGAATCGTCACCTTTGCGGTGCCCTTTTTGTGGTTGTTGACATAGGTATCTGGAAGAATCTCGTAATCATTTTTTGACAAAACCACGCCGCCGACGGTGACGGTGAGGTCTGCTTCATTCAAAGTGACTTTACTACCCGTAAAGTAATGTTTATGATTGACTGTCGCTTTTGCTTTGGACAAATTGCGGTTTGCGGCAATAATCTTATAGGTGCAGGTCACATTCCGCGTCCCTTGATAGCTGCCTTTTCCAGTGATTCGAAATTCAACCGTCACTTCTTTGCCAGATGGCACCTTGTCGGTCCTTCTGTCAAGTACCCTGCCATCACATTTATAAAGAATACTGCTGTCATAATCCTTTCCGGCTTTGAGCTTCTTTCCGTTGGCTTCAGTCACAACGGGTACACTCACAAATCCGCCTTTTCTGCTGTTTGCAACCTTATCTGGGACGGTGACGGAGATCTGATCCAGTGTCCCTGCTCCAACGGTAAATGTCAGACTCCGTTTATCCGTATAATTATTTCTGCCGGTAATCGTCACTGTGGCAGTCTGACCGATCTTTTTATTATTTTTATAACTCAGTACATAATCAATGCCCTCTGTGAGCGTATGCCCGCCATAGCTGATCACTACCTTGGGCTGTGCACCATTCTTCTCATATGGCTGTGTACTTTTGCTCTGTTCAAATCCAACTTTTACGCCGCTGTCATTCATCGAGCGTGGTTTGATCTGAAAGGTGGTGGTAAGCTCGCCAATATACTGACTGCCTGTGCCGCGCACCGCAACATGGTATGTACCCGCCCCCTTATACTCACTCTGTACAAACTCGTAATCTCTGCCTGCCGTCAACGGGCTTGAACCGTTCTTTAACACTGCCATCTTCTCGTCTATCTTATTTCCATTCGGTACATAAATCTGTGCAGGTATCTTCTGCGTCACTTTGACCGTGTCCATAGAGGTCATCGCTGAGGCATCTATCACACTCAGAGTCGTCTTTGCAGTGCCGGTAAAATCTCCCTTACCGGTTATGATCACTTCATATTCACCAATCTCAGCAGGAGTCCCCGCATAGCTTACCGTATAGTCCTTCCTGTTCGCAAGCTTCTTACCATTCCACAGTACTGTCGGCACTGGTTTCTGAACTTTTCCATCCTTATATGCAACTGCCATTTTTTCAATCATCACGCCGCCGGCTGTACCGATATCAATCGGCCATGCACTTTCCCATTTCGCATAGAGCGTTATATCCCCTGTCGTTCCCTTCTTAACAGAAGTAATTGGTTCCTGAAATCCCTTATCGAGATACCAGCCCGCGAAGGAAAGATTTGCATTCGTATGGCGCGGCGCTGCCAGTGAGAAATCCGCGCTATCAACAGTGTATGTTGAAGGATTAGAAGCCGCACTAACCGCACCGTTGAGCTCGTAATGAATCGTATATATTATTGGGCTGTACACTGCTTTGATATCCAAATCCCCACGAACATTTGTGTACTCTTTATCCCATTGAGCGAATTGATATCCGATTGCAGCATCTGGCTCACCAGGTGCACTGGCACTTTCGCCCTCCTCAATCTCTGATTCTGCGAACAGCTTTCCTGCATAATCCAGAAACCGGACACGGTAAACCGGTTTGCGCGCCCACTTTGCATACAAATGAAGATCTCCATCGCTGCCCGCCACAATGGTCTCAACCTTCCTGACAAATTTCGTATCTGCATACCAGCCCTCAAAGTTATAATGTGCTCTTGTCGGTGCCTGTAACACAATATCTTCCATGCCAATATGGTACTGTGTTGGATTCTTCTGGCTGTTTGTCCCTTCGTACAGCTCATACGTAATCTGATACAGAATCGGTTCCCACTTCGCATACAGCGTCCGATCACCCACACTGCCCTGGTCAATCTGCGTCACAGGATTGAGATATGCTGAATCTGTGTACCACCCTTCAAAGATATACCCCTTTCTCACAGGCTCCTCTAACTGAATGGTGTCTGTCTCAATTGTATACACTGCCGGATTGTCGAAATTGTCTGCCTGCCCGCCCAGCTCATAAGTAATCGCGTATTCTGCGAGCGCCCACTTCGCATACAGTGTGAGATCTCCAGTCATTCCCTTCTCTATAGCGGTCATCTGCTCCTGGTAGTCCGCGTCCGTGTACCACCCCTCAAAATCGTAACCGTCCCTGACAGGCGGCGCCAGCGTACGAACTGTCTCCACATTGTATTCTACCCCATTGCTGCTGCCGTTTATTCCGCCATTCAACTCATACGATATCACATATGGAATCGTCTTATAGACTGCATTGACTGTCTCATCCTGCCGCACATCGGCATAATTCTCCTCCCATCCAGAGAAAGTGTACCCCTCGGGCACTTTGATCTTGGCAGGCGGCGCGACATAACTTCCCTCAGCAACCTGCTTTGTATCAAAGATGGTATTGAACTTATCCTGAAAAATAACAGTGTACGTCTTGGAGTTGTCAAACGAATAGCGTGGACTGATTCCCTGAATATCATAGGAAGCTCTCTTTGCATACTCGATAGTATTCCCGTCTAGCGTAAATCCATAAATCGTTTCCTTATCATCCTCTGCAAGTGAATAGCGGATTACTTCTTTCGCCTCTTTGTCCTCAAGATCAAGATAGGAAATATTTTTGTTATTGTTATAATACAGCTTTGACCCTGAGAGCGCCAGCCCCGAATACGGCGTCTCCAACGCCAAAAGCGTAACTGCCTCGCCAATTTCACGGTTGTCATATGCCCTGCTCTCGAGCTGTCTGTCGCTCGTGACGTAATAGTACTGGCCACCTGTATGATCTTCTCCATATACCAGTGGCGACCGCACTGTTTTCCAAAATGCGTTGTCATACGCCGTTCCATCTGCCTGAATATCTACAATTCCACTGCCCTTGGTCACATACCAGTCATGATGGCTGCTGTGCCCACTGTAAGACTTTTGAAACTCTGTATCTGACTGAAACATATAAGAATGACGCACCTGCCCCGGCTTATCCCAGGTCGGGTCATCCCAGGTGGCATCGACCTGATATAATGCCCCGTCAATCTCCACAATATTCCACGCGTGGTTCATCTTATCGCTTGTCACAATATAGCTGTCGATGCCAAATTCATTCAGCAGATATTTGTAGGCGAGCGCATATCCCTGACAGACTGCAATGCGCTCCGCCAGCACACCATACGCGCCGTAGGACACATTTGGCATCGTGCCATTCGCGAGCCGTTCTTTGTCATACTCACAATTCAGCACAATATAATCATGCAGTGCGATCGCGGTCTGCAAATCATCCATATCTGCCGACACTGCCGCTTTCGCGCGCTGCACACCGCGCAAAAAAGCGGTGTCGTCAATATCCTGATAATAATTCGGCGAGATTTTGGAAATGATCTTTGATTCTTTCAATATAGATTTATTATATCCTGTCCGCACATAATAAAGTTCTGGATGGTCATTAACAACCGCGTAATACACCATCAGAAGCTGCTCTCTATCCGCAGGACTTTCATTATTAAATCCATAAGACAGTACATCAATGGAGGGTTTTCGATTTTTCAATCCGGCGTAGATCTCTGCTGCCAGCTGGTCCATATCCCCCTCTGACAGCAAGGTAATACTGTCATCGTCCGACTGTTTGCTGCGTGCTTCCACATCCAAATCCATCACCTGAAATCCGCCCGCCTGATACAGAAAGTCCGGGTTGCCTTCCTCGTACTCCTCAATCTCCTCCTCAGGCTCCGCCTTGTGTGTCTTGAGCGCTGCGGTTTCGGATTCAGTCTCACACTCGACTTCTAAATCAGTCTCTGACACCGTTTCAGTCTCTGTGGTATGTTCGGTTTCGGATTCGATTTCAGTATCGATTTCAGTATCAATTTCAGTTTTTATTTCAGATTCCACTACAGTGTCCGTCTCAGATTCTGATTCCGTTATAGATTCTGTCACCGTATCAGCCTCATTCGAACTCTGTGTTTCCCCTGTGCTCTCTGTCTCGCTCTGGATCTCCGATGGCACTGTAGTCGCTGTATCCGATGCACTCTCTGTCTTTGCTGGATGCTCTGACTCGATCTCGCTTTTTGCCGTTTCCTCCGATGCGCTTTCCGTCTCCGCTTTTGCGGCATCCTCAGATGTTTTTTCCGCCTCTGACTTTTCAGCACCCTCTGCATCATCCTGAGTTTCCGCCTCTGCCACACCTTCAGAAGCAGATGCACTCTCAGACTCTTTCTGTAAATCGCTCTGTGTCTGCTGCACAGCATGTCCTGACTTTTCAGCTGCATGCACCGTCCCTGCACACAACTGAACCGCCATTGTACATGCCAGCATCCCTGCTATCAGTCGTCTGTACATAGTATCCCCTCCTATTAATATAATGCACTTATATTATATTGTGTTCCTATTTCCGTTCTTAAAATCAAACCTGCTTTCTCCATTATACGCAACAACCATGAAAAAATCAATTATCTACAGCAAAATAACAATTTACTCGTAGCCGTTGATTACTGTTCACACAGGACTTAGCATATACGGCTAAGTCCGTGATAATACGTATAACATGCAAGTAAAAATGATTTTTACCCGTTACTGACACAAAGGGAACACTGACAGCAGTTTTGTTCGAGCTATTCCAAAGCGAGCCTTCTGATCCTGCCTATCGCCTCTCTCACCGGCACAAGCAGTATCACAATGATGCTCACGCCAGCCTCCGCAAAAATATAAATGCCATTGTACACCATCGAATACGGGAGCACGCCCCATCCCTCCCACGCATACGAGGCGAAGAAGATACAGCCCGATGCCACCGTGAATGCATAGCGCCCCAGCACACCCACAAGATAGCCTTTGAGCAGTCCGTTCTTTGCATTGGTGAAAAGTCCTGAAAGTCCAAGCGCACCAAATGCAAGCAGATAATCCATCACAAGCTGCATTGGATACAACACATACGGGTCAATCAAGAGCTGCAAGACACCATATGCAAACCCGGTCATCAGCCCTGCGCCAAGTCCAAAAAAATACCCGGGCAGACAGACAACCAGCATGGACAGCAGCGTGATCGAGCCGCCAGTGGGGAAATGAAAGAGCTTGATGTTCGAGAGCACCGTGCCAAGGGCGACTGCCATTGCACAGAACACAAGCTGCCGTATGGTGAGTTTCTGCATATGAAGCCGTGCAAATACAGCCGCAGCCACCAATAATACCGCAATCACAGCCACCAGCAAACCATTTCCAAGTGCCGTCGGGACATACGTCGTCTCGCCCCAGTCATTTACTACTACATTGTACAACATAAAAAAATCCTCCTTCGTCTGCGCGAGGAGGTCAACATCGTAACTGTTCGAGAAAATCTGAACAGTTCCAAGTATCATTATTCTCATACTGCTTCCTTACGCCGGTATTATCCGGTTCAAGTAATGAGGGTAAAGTCTCAGCGATGTGCACCCCTAGCGTG
>VSNR01000045.1 GCA_009774345.1 Lachnospiraceae bacterium
CATTTTATTTAAAATTTTCTGACATTTCATTGTATTCTATAGAGGAGTTATGTTATTATTTTATGGAAAGGGTGCATTTGCTGGATGACTCGATTGTTTCGGCGGAGCTGGTCAACTGGATTCGCCATGAATGCGGGCTTACACAACTGGCAGATGAACTTGATGGCTATGTCAGGAAACATGTGTCTGTGGCGGCATTTGTCTCGACTGTTCTCGATCGGACGGGGATGTATGATGCCAATACGATCAAACAGATTGACCGCCTTTTAAAAGAACAGTCCAGTCTCACGACGGTCGAGCGCTACAAAAAACGGGCAGAATATCTGTATCAGCAGGGAAGATTTCGTCAGGCACTGTCTATTTACAGAGAGCTTGTAGAGTACATACCTTCGCGGGACAGCGCGGGGAGGGCGCTTCTGTATTACAATATGGCGTCGATCTATGCGATGGATTTTGCCTATAAGCAGGCGGCAGATCTGTATTATGAAGCCTATCTGCTGCATCCTGACAGGCAGACGAGAGCTGCTTATATCCTTGCGAACAAAAAGGCGCTCACAGACTATGCATACGGCGCGTTCAAGCGGGAGAATCCAAATTGGGAGGAGGATTTTCTAAAGGTGGAGCAGTTGTGTGCACAGGCGGATGAAAGATGGCTGGCATCGAGAGAGCGCCAGCTGGTGACAGAGCTTGCCGCACTCAGGGAAAATGGACAGCTCGATGCGTACAGCCAGCAGTCACAGGGACTGATCAGGCAGCTTCGAAAGGATTACAAACGTCAGACAATGGAATGAGAGGACAGATCATGGACGTACGAAAGGAGTTATGAAAATGGGGTTACTGGGAAAAATCAAGGGACTTTTTAACCGTCAGATGGATGAAGAGGAAAATGTGTGCCGGCCCGACTGGGAGGAGGAGAGCTTAAAGCGCGACAACATCGACATGCATGATAAGAAACAGCGTGAGCACTATGTCAAGGCGTGTCTGGAACAGATGTCGGAGGCGTCAAAGGAGCTGGATGCGCTTGGAGGAGAGTACAATCTGGTGACATCCTACCTCACAGACATGGAGGAGATTGAAGCACAGCCAGATGAGGTGAAGGAACAGCTAAAGACCTATGCCACAAAGATTCAGGAACTGGAAAACAACAGGGAGAAGCTCGACAAGAAGCGTCGCATCATGAAGCCGGAGGACTATCTTCGCATGGAGCGCGTAGAGCCGTATATGCCGGAAGGGTACAGTAGATTAAAAGAGGCGGAGGATTATCAAGTCCTTGTGAAGAAAGATATGGGAAGGCTGGAAGGCGAACGCCATGCCTATTATTTCAGAAAGAATGAGCTGCAAAATACCATGCAGAATATGAAGGGCATCACCTTTATCTGTGTGGGTTCCATGCTGTTTCTGGTGCTGATGCTCACGATTATCGGGGCAGCGTGGCAGTTGGATGTCTCGCTGGGATATGCGGTCGCTGTGCTGATCGCAGCGTCAACACTTGCATTTGTGTATGTCAAGTTTCATGAGGCGCAGCGGGAGCTTGTGAGGGTTGAGAAGGGAATTAATAAACTTGTGCTGCTGCACAATACTGTGAAAATCCGCTATGTAAACAATACGAATCTTCTGGAATATCTGTATGTAAAATACGATGTAAACAGTTCGAACGAACTGAAAAAGCTCTGGGACAAATATCTGGAGGAGAATATCCATCGGGAGCAGGAAAAGCAGATGGATCAGGATTTAGATTTCAATGAGGCAGCGCTGATCAAACTGCTGCGCCGCTGCAATCTTGCAGACCCGAATATCTGGCTGCGTCAGGCGGCAGCGCTGATTGACAACAAAGAAATGATTGAGATCCGGCATGGACTGATCATCCGCCGCCAGAAGCTCAGAAAGCAGATGGAATACAATGCCAAGGCGGCACAGGAGGCACAGGACGAGGTGAAGGATATCGTGGATAAATATCCTGAGTATGCGGAGAAGATCTTAGATCTGGTGTCTGATTATGAGAAAGCGCTTGCTTAAATCATATTGAATGAAGAATTTATAAAAGAATATATTAGGAGGAAGAAGAAATGCAGGAATTTGCACCAATCAAAGAGGGTAAGGTACGTGAGGTATATGACAATGGAGACAGTCTGATTATTGTGGCGACAGACAGGATTTCCGCCTTTGATGTCATTTTGAAAAATAAGATTACGAACAAAGGTGCGATACTGACGCAGATGTCAAAGTTTTGGTTTGAGTTCACGAAGGATGTTGTACCAAACCACATGATTTCCGTGGATGTTCAGGATATGCCCGAATTTTTCCAGAAAGAGCAGTTTGAGGGAAAGAGCATGATGTGCCAAAAGCTGGAAATGCTTCCGATTGAGTGTATCGTGCGCGGCTATATCACAGGCAGCGGCTGGGCAAGCTACAAGGAAAATGGAACAGTGTGCGGCATCCAGCTCCCGGAGGGATTGCAGGAGTCGGAGAAGCTGCCTGAGCCAATCTACACGCCAAGTACCAAGGCAGAGATTGGACTGCATGATGAGAATATTTCCTTTGAGCGCAGTATAGAGGTACTCGAAGCACAGTTCCCGGGAAAGGGAGAGGCGTATGCTGTCAAGATTAAGGATGCCACAATTGCACTCTACAAAAAGTGTGCGGCATATGCGCTGAGCAAAGGAATCATCATTGCGGATACAAAGTTTGAGTTTGGTCTTGACAAGGACGGCAATGTAGTGCTTGGCGATGAGATGCTCACGCCGGACAGCTCCCGCTTCTGGCCGCTTGACGGATACGAGGCAGGAAAGGGACAGCCGTCTTTTGACAAGCAGTATGTGCGGGACTGGCTCAAGGCGAATCCTGATAATGACAACCTGCTGCCGGAGGAGGTTGTAGTAAAAACGGTTGACAAGTACAAGGAGGCATTTGCACTGCTGACCGGAAAAGAATTTAAATAAAGGAAAAATTTTATGTACAATGAGGAGATAGACAGAAATCTTGATGAGACAGGTGTGAAGGAGGAGTGCGGCGTCTTTGGCATTTATGACTTTGACGGGCGGGATGTCGCATCGACGATCTATTATGGTCTTTTTGCGCTACAGCACAGAGGACAGGAAAGCTGCGGTATTGCGGTCAGTGAAACCAGCGGCCCCAAAGGAAAAGTAGTATCCTATAAGGGAATGGGGCTTGTCAATGAAGTGTTTACGCAGGATAATTTAGAAATGATGAAGGGCGATATCGGCGTAGGACATGTGCGCTACTCGACGGCGGGGGCATCCACGCGCGAGAATGCCCAGCCGCTTGTCCTGAATTATGTGAAAGGTACGCTGGCGCTGGCGCACAACGGTAATCTGATCAATGCCGCAGCGCTCAGACATGATTTGGAGTACACCGGCGCTATTTTTCAGACAACGATTGATTCGGAGGTGATCGCGTACCATATTGCGCGCGAGCGCCTTCAGACTAACACCGTTGAGGAGGCGGTAAACCGGGCGTGTCAAAAGATTCAGGGCGCATACTCGCTGGTGGTGATGAGCCCCAGAAAACTGATCGGGGCAAGAGACCCGTATGGATTCAAACCGCTCTGTATCGGGAAGCGGGAAAACAGCTATATCATCACTTCGGAGACCTGTGCGCTGGATACGGTCGGCGCGGTGTTTGTGCGCGATGTGCTTCCGGGAGAGACCGTCACGATTACCCCGGATGGCGGAATCCTGTCCGATTTGTCCCGTGCGGTCTCGAAGGAACAGGAGGCGCGGTGTATCTTTGAATACATCTATTTTGCGCGTCCTGACAGCCATATTGACGGGGTGAGCGTATATGCATCGCGAATCCGGGCAGGGCGTTTTCTCGCAATGGATTCACCTGTGGAGGCAGATCTTGTGGTGGGCGTACCGGAGTCTGGCAATGCGGCTGCACTGGGGTATTCGCTGCAATCGGGAATCCCTTACGGCACAGCGTTTGTGAAGAATGGCTATGTGGGAAGAACCTTTATCAAGCCCAAGCAGAGCAGCCGGGAGTCCAGTGTAAAAGTAAAGCTGAATGTGCTCAGGGAAGCAGTGGACGGCAAGCGGATTATTATGATTGATGACTCAATCGTCCGCGGCACGACTTCGGACAGGATAGTGCGGATGCTGCGCGAGGCAGGCGCAAAGGAGGTTCATGTGCGCATCAGCTCGCCGCCGTTTCTGTGGCCCTGCTATTTTGGTACGGATGTACCGGCAAAGGACCAGCTGATTGCAAATAACAGGACCGTTGATGAGATCAAAGAACTGATCGGTGCGGATTCCCTTGGATATCTGGATATAGAGCGGCTCGGGGAGATGGTGGACGGACTGGACATTTGTACAGGCTGCTTTAACGGAAACTATCCGATGGAGCCGCCCACAGAGGATATCCGCGGCGATTTTGATAAATAAAGATAGAGTATAGGACGAGGAGAAGAGTATGAGTACAGACAGATACACAAGCCCCCTTTCTGAGCGGTATGCCAGCAAGGAAATGCAGTATGTTTTTTCACAGGATATGAAGTTTAAGACATGGAGGCGGCTCTGGATTGCGCTGGCGGAGACAGAGATGGAGCTTGGGCTGAGCGAGAATGGCAGACCTGTGATCTCACAGGAGCAGATTGATGAGCTCAAGGCGCACGCCGAGGATATCAACTATGAGGTGGCAAGAGAGCGCGAGAAGCTGGTGCGCCATGATGTGATGAGTCATGTATATGCCTATGGACAGCAGTGCCCCAAGGCAGCAGGCATCATTCATCTGGGGGCGACTTCCTGCTATGTCGGTGACAATACCGATATTATCGTGATGCATGAGGCGATGAAGCTGGTGCATAAAAAGCTGGTGAACGTGATTGATGAGCTTGCAAAATTTGCAGAGACATACAAGAGCCTTCCGACACTTGCCTTCACACACTTTCAGCCGGCACAGCCGACCACAGTAGGCAAACGTGCAACACTCTGGATGCAGGAGTTTTTGATGGATTTGGAAGATTTGGAGTATGTGATGGGGAGCCTGAAGCTGCTGGGGTCCAAAGGAACGACAGGCACACAGGCAAGTTTTTTGGAGCTCTTTGATGGCGATCAGGAGACGATTGACAAGATTGATCCGATGATTGCGGCAAAGATGGGCTTTCAGGACTGCTATGCGGTGTCGGGACAGACTTATTCCAGAAAGGTAGACACCAGAGTGGCAAATATTCTAGCCGGGATTGCGGCGAGTGCGCACAAGATGTCAAATGATATCCGTTTATTGCAGCACTTAAAAGAGGTGGAGGAACCCTTTGAGAAAAACCAGATTGGCTCGTCGGCGATGGCTTACAAGAGAAATCCCATGCGTTCTGAACGCATTGCCTCCCTGTCCCGCTATGTGATGATTGATGCACTGAATCCTGCGATCACGTCTGCGACCCAGTGGTTTGAGCGGACGCTCGATGATTCAGCGAACAAGCGGCTCTCGATTCCAGAAGGATTTCTTGCAATTGACGGCATTTTGGATTTGTGCCTGAACGTTGTCGATGGACTGGTGGTCTATGACAAGGTGATCACAAAGCACCTGCTGGCAGAGCTGCCGTTTATGGCGACGGAGAACATTATGATGGACGCTGTAAAAAATGGCGGAAACAGGCAGGAGCTTCACGAGAAGATCCGAACCCTTTCCATGGAAGCCGGCAGGAATGTCAAGGTGGAGGGAAAGGACAATAATCTGCTGGAGCTGATTGCGGCAGATCCTGAATTTAACCTGACATTAGAACAGCTGCGGACAGCGATGGACCCGTCCAAGTATGTAGGCAGGTCGCCGGTACAGGTGGATGCATTTCTTGAGAAAGTCGTAAAGCCTGTGCTGGAGGCAAACAAGGCAGAGCTGGGCATCAAGGCAGAAATTAATGTGTAAATATTCATTACTTATTCTTTACTTCTGTATCAAAAAGTTGTATCATTATTAGCGGTGCTTCATGCACACAGACACCTGTATTATGCTGGAAATAATCCAGAATATACTGTATAGAGGTGTCTGGCACATGTAGATACAATTCAGTAAGGAAGTGTCCAACGTCATTGGATGGGGCGGTTCTGGGCAGTTCCGAGGAAGAGAACCGGAGGTATGTCAATGGTAAAAGCAGTAGTAGGAGCGAACTGGGGCGACGAGGGAAAGGGTAAGATCACCGATATGCTCGCGCGGGAGGCAGATATTGTTATCCGTTTTCAGGGAGGCGCAAATGCAGGACACACAATTGTGAACAATTATGGTAAGTTTGCACTTCACACACTGCCTTCAGGCGTATTTTATAATCATACGACAAGCATTATAGGCAATGGTGTGGCGCTCAATATTCCAATTCTGATGGAAGAGATCAAGTCCATCACGGACAGAAATGTGCCGATGCCTAAGATTTTGGTATCAGACAGGGCACAGATTGTGATGCCGTACCATATTCTGTTTGACCAGTATGAGGAGGAGCGTCTGGGCGGGAAGTCCTTTGGCTCTACCAAGTCTGGCATTGCACCTTTTTATTCAGATAAATATGCAAAGATTGGTTTCCAAGTAAGCGAGCTGTTTGACGAGGAACTTTTAAAAGAAAAGATTGAAAGTGTAGCGGCGCAGAAAAATGTAATTCTCGAACACTTGTATCATAAACCGGCGATTGTTCCGTCAGAACTTCTCGAGACGCTGCATACTTACAGAGACAAGATCAAACCGTTTGTGTGTGATGTCTCAGCGTATCTTGACGAGGCGTTAAAGGCTGGAAAGAATATTTTGCTGGAAGGACAGCTGGGGACGTTAAAGGACCCCGACCATGGAATCTATCCGATGGTGACATCCTCCTCGACGCTTGCAGCCTATGGTGCGATCGGCGCAGGAATACCGCCTTATGAGATCAAGGAAATCTATACTGTATGCAAAGCGTACTCCTCGTCGGTGGGGGCAGGTGCTTTTGTATCCGAGATTTTTGGCGAGGAGGCAGATGAGCTCAGACGCCGCGGCGGAGACGGCGGTGAGTATGGCGCTACGACAGGGCGTCCAAGGCGTATGGGCTGGTTTGACTGTGTGGCATCGAAATATGGCTGCCGCTTGCAGGGCACGACGGATGTCTGCTTTACTGTATTGGATGTACTTGGCTATCTGGACGAGATTCCTGTATGTACAGGATATGAGATTGACGGCGAGGTGACAACACAGTTCCCTGTCACGGCAAAACTTGCAAAGGCAAAACCCGTATTCACGACACTGCCGGGCTGGAAGTCTGATATCAGGGGAATCAGAAATTATGAGGAGCTGCCCGAGAACTGCCGCAGGTATGTGGAGTTTATCGAAGAGCAGATTGGCTATCCAATCACACTTGTGAGCAACGGACCTGCCAGAGATGACATTATATACAGAAAGAGCACATTAAATAAATAGTGTATTCATAACAAGCCAAAGCCGATGCGTATCGTCGTCTTTGGCTTGTTGAAAATTTGTTTGCAGACAGAGGAAGAATGAGGATGAGAAAAAAGAGTCATTTTGATAGGAAGAAGCTGCTGTTATGGGCGGCGGCAGTTTTGCTTGTGGGTGCCTTGACGGCATGCGGTATGAAGAAACATGTCAATATGAATACCGCGTCGGGCATGCATATCGCGATGATCACGGATGCTGGCAATATCACAGACCATGGCTTTAACCAGACGACCTATGAGGCGTGCAGAAATTGGGCGGATATCAATGATGTTCCGTTTGCGTATTATATGCCGGAGCAGGACTCCGATGAGGCGAGAAACGCAAGTATTGATGAGGCAGCTGCACAAGGTGCAAACATTATCGTACTGCCGGGATATGTGTTTGCATCGGCAATTGTCACACAGGCAGAGCAGTATCCCGATGTCAGGTTTGTTGCGCTGGATGTCAGTGCAGATGATATTCGTGAAAAAGGCGGGGCAGAAGGATATCCGGGAGCCAATGTTTACTGCTGTACGTATCAGGAAGAGCTTTCGGGATATATGGCAGGATATGCGGCGGTGAAGTCCGGTTACAGGCATCTTGGTTTCCTTGGCGGCGAGCCTGTGCCGGCAGTCATGCGTTACGGATATGGATATTTACAGGGAATAGACGACGCAGCGGCAGCACTTGGCATTGCGGACAGCGTTGAAGTGGAGTATGTGTATGGCGGACTGTTTTATGGAGACGATATCGTCACAGAAGTCATGGATACATGGTATGGGACAATGGGCGTGGAGGTTGTGTTTGCTTGCGGCGGCAGAATCTATACCTCCGCAGCAGAAGCAGCGGCAAGAGCACAGGGAAAAGTGATTGGTGTTGATTCGGACCAGCAGTTTGTCATTGACAGTGCCTATGGACAGGATATGACAATCACATCTGCAATGAAGGGGCTATCCCCGACGATCAACAGCGTGCTCACCGGGATTCGGGACGGCAACTGGGATAACTTTGCGGGAAAAATTGAGAATCTGGGAATTGTCACAGACATTGCAGAGGAAAATTATGTGCAGCTGCCAATCCGCACGACACAGTGGACCAGCAGCTTCAAAGAGAAAGATTACCGCGCGCTTGTAAAAGAATTATACACTGGCAGGATTACCGTCTCGAGTGATGTTTCTGCAATGCCGGAAACATCAGTTCATGTCACAGACCACGGGCGTATTCAGTAATGATCTTTTAAGTACAGTTTGCGGTACTCGCTTGGTGTCATCCCAGTATATTTTTTGAATTGCCGCATGAAATGCAGTTCGTTGTCATATCCGCAAAAGACAGCCAGTGCCTGAATCGTCATATCGGTAGTCTGTAGATAGAACTGTGCATTCTTGATGCGGGACTGGACAATATCCTGAATACAGGTGGTGTCAAAAAAACTTTTATAGAGGCGCTGAAAATGGGTCGGACTCAGATTGGCTTCCCGGGCAATCGAGGCAACGTCCCATTTTTTGTGGGGGGCATTTCGAATGTTCATACGTATCTGGCTGAAGAGCGGAAAATATTTATTCTTTCGCCGTTCGTCCCCACTGGCATGAATCTGTCCGGCGAGTGAGTACAGCAGGGCGTGCATGAGGGCATCCATGAGCTGCTCTTTGTACAGATGGGTGGAAAAGTTTTTGGAGACAATGATTTTGATGTATTCTGTCAGCAGGGTGGTATCTGTCAAAGGAAATGGACGGTTCAGCGGGAGCGATAGTTTTTCGACCAGATTTTCCTCCTCTGCAAAATCGAACCGCACCCAGTCATCACTGTAAGTCTGCGTATGGCAGCCATAGTGTACATAAGCAGTTTTATCATACAGGATTGCCGTATTGGGCGCCGTGTTGACGATTTCGCCGTCAATCTCAAAAAAAGCTTCTGTCTTAATAAATATAAGTGTATAAAATCCATTTCCATTTGGGCGCAGTATGTCAAAACCTGCGCGGTGCCTGGAATCAAAACCACAATTACCTACGATAATCATAAGCATCCCTCCGATGTAAGATCTATACTAATGGATTTGGGCCCGCCTGTCAATCTGTTTTCATCATAAAAAAGTGCAAAAAGTCAGTTTGTGATGGATTTGGTAATTGTTTCTTGTGTTGGAAACATGTATTCTATTCCACGTGGATTAAATTCAAATCTGAAATAATAGAGGAGGTGAATCTAGTATGATAAGCAAAAACATATTTTTAACAGACATTGATGAGGTTATGGAGTTTGTCAATCATGTGGAGCAGTGCTCGTATGATGTGGATATTGCTGTGGATGATTCTGTAATTAATGCAAAATCTGTTCTTGGGATGCTGAGTAAGGGATTCCGCCGTATGATGCGAATGGATATCCACGCAGACCATGCAGATGAACTGTTAGAAAAAATCGGAAGGTTCTGTATTTAAGAGACAAAAAAGGAGCCATGAAACGGATACATATGAATACAAAAGTCCTCCAATTGCGGTTGGAGGACTTTTGTCGTGGGGGGATTTTATGAACTGCGATTTGACACAAGGAGATATTATGAAAAACCTGTTGAAGTTCGCCTTTCCAATTATGGTGGGCAATGTGCTTCAACAGCTGTATAACGTGGTGGACACATTGATTGTCGGGCGGTATCTTGGCAAAAATGCGCTGGCAGCAGTGGGTTCCTCCTACACGCTGATGGTTTTTGTGACATCCATCATATTAGGGCTCTGCATGGGCAGCAGTGCCTTTTTCTCGATGCAGTTTGGCAGGCGTGACCATGACAGGCTGCAACAGGGAATCTATATGGCAGCATTGATGATCGGTGCTGTCACTTTGGCGCTGAATGTTTTCGTCTACGCAGGAATGCAGGGGATTCTTGTATTTCTGCGTGTGCCCGGTGAGGTGGTTCCATATATGAAGGCGTATCTTTTGTGGATATTTGCGGGCATAGCGGCAACATTTCTGTATAATTTTACAGCAAACTTTCTGCGTGCGCTCGGAAATTCGCTGATACCGCTTTGTTTTCTGGGCGTCTCAGCGGTGTTGAATATCTTTCTTGATTTATATTTTATCAGGGTACTGATGTGGGGCGTTGGCGGGGCAGCAGCAGCGACCGTTATCTCGCAGTATGCTGCGGGTGTGGGCATTTTGCTGTATTGTATCAAAAAGTATCCTCAAGTACATATCAAAAAGGAGAACAGGCGCTGGAATCCCGGTATTTTAAGAGAACTGCTGGGGCTGTCGTCATTGACATGCCTACAGCAGTCTGTCATGAATTTTGGCATTCTGATGGTACAGGGACTCGTCAACAGCTTTGGCCCTGTGGTGATGGCAGCGTTTGCGGCGGCAGTCAAGATTGACTCGTTTGCCTACTCGCCGGTGCAGGATTTTGGCAATGCGTTCTCAACTTATGTGGCGCAGAACTATGGCGCGGGAAAAAGGGAGCGAATCCGCAGGGGAATGCGGGATGCGGTGCTTAGTGCATTGATCTTTTGTACAGTGATATCCACATTGGTAGTCTGTTTTGCCAAGCCGCTCATGTCGATGTTTCTGGATGAGAGCAGTGCTGATGCAGTGCTTGTCGGCGCTGGGTATCTGCGCATCGAGGCATCCTTTTACTTTGGCATTGGACTCTTATTTTTGTTTTATGGATATTTTCGCGCAGTCAACAAACCCGGCATCTCCGTGATTCTCACAGTGGTCTCACTGGGAATGCGTGTGCTGTTAGCGTATCTTTTGTCGTCGCTTGAGCCCCTTGGAGTCACAGGCATCTGGCTGTCAGTTCCTGTTGGATGGATACTCGCGGACGCGGCGGGGGTGTACTTTTATGGAAAGACCCGTGCAGAGGAAATATGCCGCTTGTCACATTGAGGAAAAAAAGGTATCATTGTCTTATATGGAAGGAGGGCACACCATGGGACACAACATCAGCGCCATCATTGGCAGACGAAACACCATACAGAAATTAGCGGACACATGGATAGATGCATCAGTGATTGAACTGCCGCAGGAGTTTGCGATGGTATTTCTGACCAATACATTCATAGAAAGCATAGAGGAGTCCTATCATATTTCTGATGATTTTTGCTGTCCAGAGCTGGACAGTTACAGCACCATTGCAGAACAGCTTTTGCAGGAATATTCACTTCACACAAGACTTGCCTACATAGAGACAGACTATTTTGGCGGTGTTGGGACACAGGGCGGTGTGCTCTGGGAAAATGGACAAATCATCATCCAGCCAAGAAGCGGCGAAGGGACGATCAATTTGTTGTTAAAGGAATTAGGATTTATGTGTATTGGTGATTTGGATGCGTTTGACAGCCTGAGTCTGGGGAACTACCGGCATATGCAGGATTTTTGACATGACAGAGGAAGTGCAATAATGCAGATAATATACTGGCGGTCGAAAAGACGGACCACCAGTATAGTGTGATGCACACAACCGCATAAGGAAATATGCCGCTTCGCGGCTGCGGCTGGCGCGTTTTTTACTGTTTAGCTGATGCCTGAGTGCGCGCAAGAAAGCGCGATACCAGCCACAAACCGATAAACAAAAGAATGCACACAACCGACACAATCACGCCGGGAATAAATCCTTTAGGAAAATAATTCAGCGCGATGGTGTGCGTGCCTTCGTCCAATTCAATGCTGATAAACGTATCCTCAAATAAGTCCATCGGTGTCTTTGCGCCGTCCACGTATAAAGTCCAGCCGGGATCGTATGGAATGGATAAGACCAGCTGGCCGGGCGAGGTGACATCGATCCGCCCCGTTAATGCCGTTTCGTCATAGCTGTCAACAGTCATCGTCTGGCGGCTTAGCGCGCGGATAAACTGGTCAAGTACCGACTCATCAACCTTGTAGGCAGTCAGGTTCAGATCTTTGCCGTTCTCAGATTTTAAGGAGAGCGTCTCCCCAGCTCTGTGATAGCCCAGATCAAGGATATATTTTTTCTTAATCTGGCTAAAGCTCTTGGATTCTTCCTCATAATTCATTTTAATCGTATCAATCTTTGTGTTGGAGGTATAGGCATAGTAATGCGCATCCTCCTCGATATAGAGCTCTGCCTGAGCACCATACGAACTGATTGGAACATTGAGAAATACATCGCCGTCAATACCCAGACGGTGAACCAGCCCAATCTGGCGTTCAATCGGATTTAAATTTTTGTCTTCTGTATCTTCCTCATGGATGTTTTCCGCTACATTCTGAGCGTCATCAAAGCGGGCGTTGGGCGAAGTAATCATATAGCCCAGCGGCAGTGAATAATTGTTCTTGTACAGATACAATTTTCCCTCCGTATCAGCGAGCGTAAACAGGTTATCATATCCTCGATCCAGTGTGTATAACATATAGCGGTTGGAGAGCAGTGCAGCCGTTACAGGGGTAGCGCCGTCGTAGCAATAATTGACACGGCTGCCCTTCATGCCATAGGTTTCATAGAAGTCAGAAACGAGTGAGTTCAGCGTAGAAGAGAAGTAGGAGGCACCCTGAAAACCGATCAGCATCGCATCATTCTGAGTCCTGCGCGCAAACTTTTCAAAGCGGAAGAAATCGCCGCCCTCCTTCTGTACAGTCCGGTCCGTCAGTGTCTGGTAAGAGTCGTAGTTGGACAGGTACGTAGTTCTTGAGACCGTGGGAACACTCGTTAGATAAGTGTTCACGCCCGATTCTGTGATGGTGACAAGTACAGCACAGATGCACAGAAGTCTGGCAAGATTTCCATGGTTTCTGAAATAGTAGACCAGCACAGAATAGATCAGCAGAAAAACGCCCGTGAACAGGAAGCATACACCGGTAAAGGAATCGTCCGTCACAATTTTCTCACATAACAATAGAAAGAACAAAACACCTGTAAAGACAGCGGTAAGCTCCTTTTTGGTGTATTCGCGGATATAGGAATACGCCTCAAAGCAGAGTGTCAAGAGCAGCAGGCAGTATAAAAAGGACTGTCTGGCTGGCAGCGAATCAGGGTAGTTGAGTCCATGCCATATAAAATTCAATGTATTGGTTGAGAAGCTGATGAATATAAAGCCGAGCAAAAACAGCTTGGGTGCCTTTTCCCGCAAGGGGATTTTCTTTTGCAGGACATAGAGCGGCAGCAGCACAAAGACGAGCACGCCGCAGTAGATATTGGGCCAGTGGTCCAATCCAGTCTCAACCGTTACATCGAAGCAGTGTCTGGCGACCATATCTAGGACGGGAAAGTAAGTTTTCATCTTGGACGGAAAATTAATGTCGCTAAACTCCGTAAAGTGCAGTGCGGAAAGTGTAGGCAGAAGAAGCACTGCCGCCATACCGCCTGCGAGCAGGGAATAGACGCCAAAACGGAGGAGAGCCTTGACATAAAAGTTTTTGATGCCACCCAGTCTGGGGAAAGCGAGCGGGGCAGAGGTGGGTTCTGCCGCCGGATTGCGTGCGATTAACAGTACGATGAAATAAAGTACCAGAAAAATACACAGCATAATCGAGAGGTAGTAGTTGGACAGGATGGACAATCCCAGTGTAATACAGTACAGATAACATTTGCCCTCGCTGACAAGCCGCTCTACACCAAGGACGATGAGCGGTGCAAGGACAACAACATCCAGCCACATCACATCCCAGTTGTAGGCTGCCATAAAACCAGACAGCGCATAAAAGAGGGCAAAGCACAAGATCATCCATGAATCACTGTGAAAATGTTTTCTGATATAGTAAGTGAAGGTCAGCCCGCAAAAGCCAATCTTTAAAATGACCATGTACGACAAAAATTCCATCAAAAACTGTTCAGGAATCAAGACGCACAGCCAGTTGAAAGGGCTTGCAAGGTAGTAGGCATAGAGCGCGGTGAAGTTCGAGCCAATGCCAGTATGCCATGAGTGAAAAAGACTCTCACCGCCTTTTAATTTATGATAAAATTCCACAAGAAATGGAAAGTACTGGTGATACATATCAATGTGGAGAAAGGAGCGGTCGCCAAAGGGATAGATTTTCTGTATCACAAAGATGGTTAGCATAATCAGTGCTGGCAGTAAAAATGACAGCAGGTATAAAGGGTCTGTTTTCTTTAATATTTTGGATTTCATGATGTTCATGGTCGTTTCATCCTCCAGTTTATTTCTTGCCAAAGATACAATCGTATTGCAAAATGGCATAGTTATTTAACTCACCCATCACATTCTCCGTGTCTGTGCTTTTGCCCTGCGCATCCTCTGTGCGGATGGAGGTGATGACAGGATAATGTTCTGATAATTTGCCAAGATACTGCTCGTACATCGTCATAGGAAGTCCCGCAGCCTCAAGGAGATCTGTTGCAAGGAAATTGGAGCTGGTATCGGCGTTTTCTCTTGAGTCGATGTCAAAATTACACCAGATAAAGTAAGGTACTTTGTACCGGTTTGCCTCATCCTCGTCAGAAAGTTCATTGCCGTTTTTGCCATTTAATTTCCAGACATTTGACACAACAGAGTTCGTTGGCTGATGGTCGCCGAAAAAGACAATCATGGTGTCCTCGTCCGCCTTCGAAAAATATTCCGTCAGCTCCTGCACAGACTTGTCAGAGATCTTCATCAGGGACAGATAGTTGTTCAGCGCCTTGGATTTGCTGCCGGAAACCTCGATATCTGGATGGAAATTGTCAAAGTCATCCGTGTAGGAGGAGTGGTTCTGCATTGTCACATTGAACACAAAAAGCGGCGTGTCCGCAGGCTTAGACTCATACATGCCAATGATTTTGTCATAACAGGCTTTGTCACTTACATATTTTCTGACTCTTTCCGGTTTTTTATAATCTTTTATAAAATACATTTCATCAAATCCCAGAAGAGGATACACTTTATTTCTGTCCCATCCTGTACTGTTATAAGGATGTGTGGCGATCGTCAGATAGCCCAGATCTCTTAGATGGGACGCCAGAGAGGGCATCTGCCTTTTGAGATACTGCTGGTATGCCACGCTTCCCTGCGGGAGGAATGCCATCGTGTTGCCAGTGAGAAACTCAAATTCAGTATTGGCAGTGTTGCCGCCAAGCACAGATACATTCAGATAACCGGAAATGGTGTTCTCGACAGCGCCATTTAGAATAGAATGCACATAGGGCATATAATCCTCGTTCGTCTCGAAGGAACCAAGCACAGCAGGGTCTGAGAATGCCTCGTTCATGATCACAATAATGTTTGGCCGCCGCTCAGGAGCTGTGTTTTGATCTTCCTCTGTGTAGGGCTTTAGGATCTCCTCCACAGCGGATTCACTGTAATTTGCGGGCTTGTCCACCGAGATATATTTTAGTTCCATTAAAAATGCGACAGCAGTACCATCGCGTTTGCTCATGACCGTCGGGGTAAAGAGTTTGTCATACATCTTGTACTTGATGATGGTGCTGTCCTGATGCAGCATGTGTGTGAAACTGCAAAGCATTGCAAAAAAGACAACAGCGCCTGCAATGCGGAGCCCCCAAAAGCGTTTTTTCCACTTGCCTGTGCCTTTTAGCTCCAGATTGACAACAGATTCGCACACGATCAACAGGATAAAACCCACTAGGACAATGACAGTCTGGTGCTCGATATCGTACTTAAAATTATTGGCAACGCTCAGGGCAGTGCCAAGAGAGTAGATATCCCACGGCATGATCGGAGCAGAGCGGAAGCTGATAATATAATAATTTGCCAGACCGACCACCATAAAAAAGATGCTTTGCAGGCGCAGAGACCATTTCAGGCGGCCAAAGATACACAGAAACAGCGCCATGAGCACTTCAAATAAATAAATGTTTAGGAATTGTATGGGAACTTTCATTTCTTTCCATGGATTGTTCAGATACCATTCAAACAGATAAAAATTTGCGACAGGAAATAGTATCATAGGGACAAAATTCCTCAGACACCATATGATTTTTGGGTGTTTTGCCAGTAACGTTTTCATAATAAATATTTTTCATCCTCCAAATTGTTACAAAAATATATATTACAATAGCATTTTTTTCCAGTGTTTTCAAGGTTGTTTTACCTCTTTTTGATTTCAGGTGAAAATAGGTTGACGCGGGGAACGGATTATTTTATAATACATTAATATATGTTCAAAATCAATCGGCAGTCAGGGGGATTGAGATGATTAAAAGTATGACAGGCTTTGGACGATGTGAGATTACAGAGGGTGAGCGCAAGTACACAGTCGAGATGAAATCTGTAAATCACAGATATCTTGATGCCAGTATCAAGATGCCCAAAAAGCTCAGTTTTTTTGAGAGCTCTATTAGAAATGAATTAAAAAATTATGTGCAGCGCGGGAAGATTGACCTGTTTATCACCTATGAGGATTTTTCCGAGAGTAACGTGTGTATCAAATACAACAAGGATATTGCCGCGGAGTATCTTGGATACTTGCAAGCCATGTCAGAAGATTTCGGACTGGACAATGATGTCCGCGTCTCGACGCTCTCGAGATATCCAGAGGTATTTTCGATGGAAGAGCAGACTGTCGATGAGGAGGAGATCTGGAAGGGACTCTTGAAAGCGATACAGGGAGCCGCAGAAGGGTTGGTACAAACACGCATTCAAGAAGGGCAGAATCTTGCCGTTGATCTGATGGGGAAGCTGGATGGCATGTTGGAGCATGTCGCCTTCATAGAGGAACGCTCGCCGCAGATCATTGATGAGTACAGAAAAAAGCTGGAGGAGCGGGTGCATGAGCTCCTTGGCGATGCGTCCGTGGATGAGTCCAGACTGCTGACAGAGATTACCATTTTTGCAGATAAAGTGTGCGTGGATGAGGAGCTTGTCCGGCTTCGCAGCCATATTGAAACCATGAAGCAGGCACTGGCAGACGGCGGCAGCATAGGCAGAAAACTGGATTTTATCGCACAGGAGATGAACCGGGAGGCAAACACAATCCTCTCGAAGGCAAATGACCTCGTGATCTCGAACCGCGGTATTGACTTAAAGACCGAGATTGAGAAGGTTCGGGAACAGATACAGAATATTGAATAGTATTTGAAGATACAATACAGACAGCAGTGAGGTGGCAGGTGAACAGACTGATTCATATAGGGTTCGGAAACATCGTCAACACGTCCAAGATCATAGCGATTGTGAGTCCTGATTCGGCACCCGTAAAAAGGCTTGTACAGAAATCAAAAGAAAGCGGTACCGTTATAGATGCCACACAGGGACGCAGGACAAAGTCGGTGCTGGTAATGGAAAACAGCCAGATTGTGCTCTCGGCGCTTCTGCCCGAGACGATCGCAGGGCGGGCGCAGGGAGCGCTGGCGGATGACGATGCCGACGAGAATTTATAATGCTTATAAATAAATTATGATAAAAGAGAGGGAAAAATATGTTACATCCATCGTACACAGATCTAATGAAAGTAGTAAACAATGAGGTTGAGCCGGGAGAAGCGCCGGTGGTAAACAGCCGTTACTCGATCGTCATGGCGACATCAAGGCGTGCAAGGCAGATTATTGCCGGGGAGGAGCCGCTGGTGGACACAAGGCAGACGAAACCGCTGTCGATCGCGATCGAGGAATTAAACAAAGGGAAGATCAAAATAACACATGAGGATTAGGATTTGAAGATTTTATTTATATCTCTGGGCTGTGATAAAAATCTGGTCGATACGGAGATGATGCTTGGTACACTGGTACAAAAGGGATATTCGATAACGGATGATGAGACGCAGGCGCAGGCAGTGGTGGTCAACACGTGCTGCTTTATTAATGATGCCAAACAGGAGAGCATCAATACGCTTTTGGAGATGGCAGAGCTGAGAAAAAGCGGCGGAATCAAAGCACTCATCGCCGCAGGCTGCCTCGCACAGCGCTACCGGGATGAGATACAGACAGAAATCCCGGAAGTGGATGCCATCGTTGGCACTACGGCGATTGATGCGATTGCGGATGCGCTTGAGGAAGTGCTGGCTGGGAACCATCACAAGTATCTGAAGGATATCAGCCACATGCCTGCGGTGTACAATCATTCTGCACAGCACAAAAGAATGGTCACCACCGGGGGACATTACGCCTATCTAAAGATCGCAGAGGGCTGTGACAAACACTGTAGCTACTGCATTATTCCAAAGGTCAGAGGGCATTACCGGAGCATTCCGATGGAAGAACTTGTTCAGGAGGCAGAGCGTCTTGTGGCATTTGGCGCAAAGGAAATCATTCTGGTGGCACAGGAGACAACCTTATATGGCATGGATTTGTATGGCAGGAAGTGTCTGCCTGAACTGCTGGACAGATTGTGCGCGGTTTCAGGGATTTACTGGGTGCGGCTTCTATACTGTTATCCAGAAGAAATCACAGACGAATTGATCGAGACCATACGGAAGCAGGAAAAAGTGTGCAGCTATCTCGATATTCCCATACAACATGCTTCTGACCGCATCTTAAAGCGGATGGGCAGACGTACAGACAGGCAGGAGCTTACAGAGATGATTGCAAAGTTAAGGGAGAAAATCCCAGAGATCTGTCTGAGGACGACGCTCATCACCGGGTTCCCGGGAGAGACAGAGGAAGATCATGAAGTTCTTCTGGATTTTGTTGATGAGATGGCGTTTGACAGGCTGGGGGTTTTTACATATTCACCGGAGGAGGACACGCCCGCCGCATTATTTGAAGGTCAGATTGACGAGGCGGTAAAACTTGAACGGCAGGCAGAGCTTATGGAGCTGCAACAGGAAATTGCTTTTGAGAAGGCGCAGGATGCAATGGGAAGTACGCTGCTAGTCATGGTCGAGGGCAAAGTGCCGGATGAACATGCTTATGTGGCAAGAAGCTATAAGGATGCGCCAAATGTGGATGGTTTTGTGTTTATCCAGACAGCAAGGGAGCTTATGACAGGAGATTTCGTGCGCGTAAAGATCACAGGCTCCTACGAATATGACTTGATAGGAGAAATAATAGGAGATCAATAAAATGAATTTACCAAATAAATTAACGGTTTTTAGAGTGATTCTGATCGTGCCATTTGTGCTGGTCATGCTGGGCAGCTATGCCGGATGGGAGTGGTATCTGGCGCTGTTTGGCGGGATAGATGCATATGCGGACTATATTGCGTTAGGAATTTTTATTGTCGCAAGCCTTACGGATATGCTGGATGGCAAGATTGCTAGAAAATATAATTTAGTCACGAATTTTGGAAAGTTTATGGACCCGTTGGCGGATAAGCTGCTTGTCTGTGCGGCGCTGATCTGTCTGATTGAGATGGACAGAATCCCCGCGTGGATTGTGATTATCATCATCAGCCGTGAATTTATTATCAGCGGCTTCCGGCTTGTCGCAGCGGACAATCAGGTGGTTATCGCAGCAAGCTACTGGGGAAAATTCAAGACGACGTTTCAGATGATTATGGTCTGCCTGATGATTGCCAATATAGATGCGCTCGCAGTGCTGACGCAGGTGGTCATGTGGATTGCCGTCATTCTGACAGTGATTTCCCTGATTGATTATTTGGTGAAAAATAAAAGTGTGCTCTTTGATGGGAAAATTTAAAAGTGTGACAAAGTCCATTACCCGGCAGGGATATGCTGCGGTAGTGGATTTTTTATGCACACGGGCACCCAGATGAAATTTGTCGGCAGAAGCTGACGGGTGCCCGGCGCGCGAGCAGGGGAAGATGGCTCTTCCCTGCTCGATTGCACACGAACGCGAAATGTAAAAATTCGCACTTGTTTCAGGGATACATATATGGTATGGTGATTTAGGGTATAATTTGTAAAAAATAACCCTTGACATTTGCGAACGAATGTTTTATAGTAGATACAGGTTGAAACACTTGTTCTTGAATCATATCAAAATAAAAGGAGAATGAACAATGGAAAAAGAAGACAAATTAAAAGCGCTGGATGCCGCACTTGCACAGATAGAGAGACAGTATGGAAAGGGAGCAGTGATGAAGCTGGGCGATCCCAGTGTACAGATGAATGTGGAGACGATACCGACAGGGTCCCTCAGCCTTGACATCGCCCTTGGGCTTGGCGGCATCCCCAAAGGAAGAATTATTGAGATTTACGGACCAGAGTCCTCCGGTAAGACAACCGTCACACTCCACATGATCGCAGAGGTGCAGAAAAGAGGGGGAATCGCTGGATTCATCGACGCAGAGCATGCCCTTGATCCGGCGTATGCGAAGAATATCGGCGTCGATATTGATAATTTATACATATCACAGCCTGACAATGGGGAGCAGGCACTTGAGATCACCGAGACCATGGTGCGGTCAGGCGCGATTGATATTGTCGTTGTGGACTCTGTTGCGGCACTGGTGCCAAAGGCTGAGATTGACGGGGATATGGGAGACTCCCATGTAGGTCTGCAAGCAAGACTGATGTCACAGGCACTGCGCAAACTGACAGCGGTGATCAGCAAGTCAAACTGTGTTGTCGTCTTTATCAACCAGCTGCGTGAGAAGGTCGGCATTATGTTTGGCAACCCAGAGACGACGACAGGAGGACGTGCACTGAAATTCTATTCGTCTGTCCGTCTGGATGTCAGGAGGATTGAGTCTCTGAAGCAAAGCGGCGAGATCATGGGCAACCGCACAAGGGTAAAAGTGGTCAAGAATAAGATTGCACCGCCTTTTAAGGAGGCAGAGTTTGATATTATGTTTGGCGAAGGTATCTCTGCGGTGGGAGATATCCTCGATCTGGCGGCGTCTGTCGGCATCATTGTGAAGAGCGGTGCATGGTATGCTTATGAGAGCAGCAAGATTGGTCAGGGACGTGAGAACGCAAAACAGTACTTAAAAGATAATCCTGAGATCTGCAAGGAGATTGAAAATAAAGTCCGCCAGCATTTCGGATTGCAGGGAGCGGATGCAGTGCCAGAGAATATAGCACCGGAGAAACCCGAGAGCAAAGGAAAAACAAAATCGTCATCAAAAGCGGCAGCAGCAGAGCAGGCGCCAGCAGAGAACGCAGAGCCAGCGCCGGCAGAATAGAATTAAGGTATCACAATGACAGTTACAGAAATCGCAGAGATCTCCAAAACAAAATCAAAAGTGTTCTTAGATACAGATGTCTGTTTTGCCCTGTATAAAAGTGAGATCAGAAAATACGGGATTCAGAAGGATGCCGAGATCTCGAAGGCGTGCTATGACACCATCATGAAGGATGTTTTATTAAAACGGGCAAAACTCAGATGCATGAATTTGTTAAAGAGCAGGGATTACACAGAATACCAGCTTAGAATGAAGCTCAGACAGGGCGTTTATCCAGAGGATATCATTGATGCCGCGGTTGCCTATGTCGCGTCCTACGGCTATGTCAACGACTTTCGATTTGCTCAGACGTATATAGAATATGCCGGAAAGACAAAGAGCAAAAGACAGATTGAGAATTGTCTTGCCGGCAAGGGGGTCTCCAAAGATACCATTGAGCAGGCATATGCACAGTGCGCAGAGGAGGACAGTGTTACCGCGGAGGAAGAGCTGATTGACAGACTGCTTGACAAGAAGCATTTTGACAGAGAGCATGCAACGTATGAGGAATGCCAGAAAATGATAGGTTTTTTGTATCGGAGAGGTTTTGCACTCGACAAGATCTATAAGGCGGTTGGCAGCGGGTTAGAATAAATGCTTGACATTGGTTGTGTAAAAGAGTAAAATTAATATGTTGCAGTATCTGTAAAGATACACTGAAGTGACTATTCGGAATACTTTATAGATTTCAGCGCCAAGCAGGGAAGCGTGTTCTCTGATCGGTTGAGCAGGAAACTGTGGAGGCACTGAACAGTTGCACAATGAAAATTTAATAAGGAGGTGCTCCTGTACATGCTATACGTATTAGAAGCAATTGTTATTATTGCAATATGTGTAGCAGGTTGCTTTTTCGCATTTTCAAATTACAAGAAAAGTGTAGAGGCTACGATTGGAAATGCAGAAGATAAGGCAAGGGAAATTGTCGATGAGGCTCTCAAGACTGCTGAGACGAAAAAGCGCGAGGGACTTCTTGAGATTAAGGAGGAATCCATTAAGACCAAGAATGAACTTGACAAGGAAATCAAAGAGCGCAGGGCTGAGGCACAGCGCTATGAGAGACGGGTTCAGCAGAAGGAAGAAAGCATTGACAAGAAGGCGGATGCCATCGAGAAGAAGGAAGCCAGCCTTGCCGCACGTGAAGAAGAACTTGCAAAACAGAGTGCAGTCGTTGCGAGACTGAACGAAGAGCGGGTACAGGAACTGGAACGAATTTCAGGATTAACCTCTGAACAGGCAAAAGAGCATTTGTTTAAAATTGTTGAAGACGAAGTGAAGCATGAGACAGCAGTCATGATCAAAGAGATGGAGAGCAGGGCAAAGGAAGAGGCTGATAAGAAAGCCAAAGAGTATGTTGTCACTGCGATTCAGAAATGTGCTGCGGATCATGTATCTGAGACAACGATTTCCGTTGTACAGCTTCCCAATGATGAGATGAAGGGCAGAATTATTGGACGAGAAGGGCGTAATATCAGAACGCTTGAGACACTTACAGGTGTTGAGCTGATTATTGATGATACGCCGGAAGCAGTCATTCTCTCAGGTTTTGATCCCATCAGGAGAGAAATTGCAAGGATTGCGCTTGAGAAGCTTATTGTGGATGGACGTATTCATCCGGCAAGAATTGAGGAGATGGTTGAGAAGGCTCAGAGAGAAGTGGAGGTCATGATCAAGGAGGAAGGCGAGTCCGCAACATTAGAGGTTGGTGTACACGGCATTCATCCTGAACTTGTAAAGCTTTTAGGTAAGATGAAGTTTAGAACGAGCTATGGGCAGAATGCGTTAAAGCATTCTATTGAAGTGGCACATCTTACAGGCTTGCTTGCTGCCGAGATGGGTTTTGATGTCAGAATGGCAAAGAGAGCTGGTTTGCTGCATGACATTGGCAAGGCAGTGGATCATGAGATGGAAGGTTCACATATACAGTTAGGTGCAGAGCTGTGCAGAAAGTACAAGGAATCACCAATTGTTATTAATGCTGTCGAATCACATCATGGCGATGTGGAAGCGCAGTCATTAATTGCCTGTCTGGTACAGGCTGCTGATACGATATCGGCGGCAAGACCGGGGGCAAGACGTGAAACTCTCGAAACATATACAACCAGATTGAAACAACTAGAAGAAATAACCAACAATTTTAAAGGTGTCGATAAGTCTTTTGCGATTCAGGCAGGTAGAGAGGTTCGTGTTATGGTAGTTCCTGAACAGGTTAGTGATGCAGATATGATACTGTTGGCGCGCGATATTTCCAAGCAGATTGAAGCAGAGCTGGAATATCCGGGACAGATCAAGGTTAATGTCATCAGGGAATCTCGTGTCGTTGAGTATGCGAAATAATGTAAACCATCAAAGTCCGAAAGGATTTTGATGGTTTTTTCAATAGTGGGAATAGTGAAATGGAGGAAATAGAATATGAACACAGAAATCAAGAGAATCAAGAGAGAATTACAGTGTCAGGGAACGATCATGAGCTATTACAAAGATACGGTAGTGCTGCCAGATGGAAACACAGAAGTCTATGATTTTGTAGGGCATCATGGTGCCGCTGCGGCGGTGGGCGTTTTGGAGGATGGAAGGCTTGTCATGGTACGGCAGTACCGCAATGCGCTTGACCGGTTTACGCTGGAAATACCAGCCGGGGGATTAAATCCCGATGAGCCGACGGTCACCGCGGCTGCAAGGGAACTTGAGGAGGAGACAGGATATTGCTGCGGGAAGATTGAGAAGCTGATTACGATTCGCACGACCGTGGCATTCTGCAATGAGAAAATTGATATCTATCTTGCGACAGACCTCAAAAAGACAGCGCAGCATCTTGATGAGGACGAATTTGTAAATGTGGAGATTTGTACGCTTGAGGAGCTTGAGCGGATGATTTATGACGGGACACTTGAGGATGCAAAAACAATCGCCTCAATTCTGGCATATAAGAATAAATATGTAAAATAGTTCATAGGCTTAACTAAGTAGCTGTGATATAGGTGAAAGAGCAGATGAACAGATTTGAACCTGAAGAACAAGTGGAGGAACTATCCGTCCGCAGTGTCCCCGAAGAAAATGATGCATATATTGATTATAGGAAGCTGCATTATAAAAATACGATGCCTGACAATAGGGTGCTTGTATTTCTTACAGGCTTTTGTATCGGTATGGTATTTTTTTATTTATCGGGAGGACAAAACTCCAGTGCGGGGGGATTGTTAGATCAGGAGCATCTGGTGCTGATGCAGAATTTTGAGGCAGACGAGTCGGGTCTTTTTGAATATGTGCTCCATCTGCGGGCAAAACAGCTCCTGCTTGGCGTGATCTGTTCGCTGAGCAGTATTGGCGGTATTGTGGCATTTTCTATGATGGGATGGTTTGGGTTTGAGATTGGACTCATGGTTTTTTCACTGGTGTATCAATATGGCATCAAGGGAATCTTTCTCACGTTTTCAATGTTTCTGCCGCATGGCATTTTTTACGGCATTGTTTTTTTGATTTTGTTTCGCAAATATTGGACAGGTAACAAAAAATATTGCCATAAAGAGGAGACCATAAAAGGAAAAGGAAGTCATCAGATGCTGGAGGCTGTCAAGACAGTTTTGTTGGTTTTAGCAGTATTTTGTGTGGGAATATTGTGTGAAATCTATATAAATCCCGAGATTATGCGGAAAATTGCATTGTTTTTCTAAATGTACAAATTGTTTGAAAAGTACATATTTTAGGCACAAATTTGAGTGTAAAATAAAATAATTTGATAATAAGGAAAAATGATTTAAAATTTTCTGAAAAAACATTTGATTTTATGTCAAATTCAATATATAATAAGAG
>VSNR01000046.1 GCA_009774345.1 Lachnospiraceae bacterium
CATAGTGTAAATGATATTCGCGACTATAAGTTAGTAATACTTTAAAGTAATGCCAACACAGTTATTGACTATCACCTAACTCTTTAATATATTCATCACATCGAGGAGCCAATAATATATATTTCTCTTGATCTGATTCCTGTATTGGCGTTGCTTTTCCATATACATCGACTTTCTTACATCCACTTCCAAGACCATAAGTAAAATAAATATCTTCTACATCATTAGGCGTATAATTTTCTTGATGACCAACAATTCTCCAATCCCCACTTCTTTTATTGTCAAATAAAGTGTATGAATCAAGAACTATTAATGGCATTAATCTTGAAGATTTTTCTATAATTTCCGCATTTATAAAAGTATCCGATGATATATAATCAAAAATTTCTGCAATATGTCCTACGACTGTTTTAGCTATAATTCTTCCAAAACAATATTGTTGATTTTTTAATTCAAAACAAAATATGTCCCCTGATTTTATAAAGCGTAACAATGTTCGTCTTTTTTTATCCCATCCCCATATTTTTATGTTTGACATCTACTTCCTCCTCGCCTTCATTTTTTCTTTACTTTCGATTAACGCATCTCTTGTTTCAAGACACTTATAAGCTGCCTTAAACCATTTTTTCTCTATGACATATGTTTATTGACTCTATTTTTTGAGAAACCTTTTGAACTCTAATTCCAGTATTTGTATGAGATTTTTAATATCATATTGTTGATAACCTTTTGCATTTCCGTATACGGCATTTGATTCAATAGCCCGAAGGCTGGCTGTTGCGGAATCCAGCCTAGATGATTTTGTTTGTTCTTTGCTTTATCTTTTAAGACCATTCGTAATGCCAATATAATAAGATTTTCTTACCATTATCATATGAAACATCAACATAAAATCCTTTTTATTCAATGGAACAAAACCAGACAAATCATAATATATTTTGGGATTATTATGACAGGACCCATACAGATTCAGTCCATCTCCCTGATATACATCCTCCTGCATAAACCGTCCGAGTATCGGATTATAGTACCTCACACGAAGACAATACTGCTCTGTCTGCTGGTCATACTGCTGGCTTGTGTAGTGGATTCGGTTAGGCAGTGCTTCTACTGCTTCCGATCCTACGCCAAAGACATCATATGACGGAGGCTGTTTGTGAAATCCGGTGAAAACCTTCTCCTACATGATACCATTCTGATAGTCGTATGTAAAATAGTTTATGCCTGCCATTTTGTTTGTCACACCGATTCCAACCGAGCCATGCAGCATGCCAAGTCTAATGTCTAAAGCCATCCCAAATGGGTCAATCGAACCGGTTTCAATCAGGCTGTTCACAATGCCTCTTGAGATCACCGGTCTGCGATTTTTCACGTTGTCAAATCCTTCGCCGCTAATGATTGAAAAACAAGAAAATATATGATACTATAATTGCAAAACAATACAATCCATTTCCCAATGAAACAGGGAATTGTACTCCCTGCTCACACGCCGGGCAGTCCGTCAGCTCTGCCGACAGTTTTCCTATGTGAAAAACTTCCATATGTGATTTTTCACACTGACATCCATATGCATAAAGAAACCATTCCAGATCCAAAATAGAAAAAGCAGTATAACAGAAAAATTTACCAGAAACAGGAGAGCAACAGAAAATATGGATACACAGGATAAAGAAAATATTCAGAAAGAAATACACAGAAATAAAGATCCACAAAAAGATAACACACAGAATAAAGATCCACAAAAAGATAATACCAAAAATGAAAATTCACAGAATAAACAGACGGACAATCCGCATGACAAGGGCTACAAGAGAATATTTTCTATAAAGAAGCATTTTCTCCACTTTATCAAAAAATACATCGCACTTGAATGGATGATGGAGCTCGAAGAAGAGGATTTGGAACTGATTGACAAGGAATATATTACAGACCAGTTTGATACCTATGAATCCGATTTGGTCTACAAGGTGCATACAAAGGAAGGCGCCGTATATTTGTTCTTTCTTCTTGAGCTGCAAAGTTACAATGATTTTACGATGTCCTTCCGGCTCCTGATCTATATGACAGCGATCTGGCTGGACCACTTTAAAAACTGTGATAAAAATAAACGCAGCAAAAAGGGCTACAGACTTCCAGCCATTATGCCCATCGTACTGCATAACAGTGAGCGGAACTGGACTGCCTCGTGCAAGTTCAGCCATATGATAAACAATGCACAGCTGTTTGGAAAATATGTTGTAGATTTTGAATATGCACTTGTATCTGTCAATACACTTACGGAATCAAAAATCAGCAACTCCAATACACTGATAGACAACATTTTCCTTGCAGACAGGAAACGGACAAGGCAGGAATGGACAGACGGCATCGCAGAACTGATGCACCGAATCAGGGCAATGGATACAGATGACTTGAATGAATGGATTACATGGTTTTCAAATGTAATACGGAAACTGAACGAAGACGAACGGGGAGAATTGATAACGCAGTTAAAAGAAGGAGATGAAAAGGACATGTGTAGTTCATTTGAAAGACTCTTAAATAAAGAAAAGGCAGAGGGTTGGAAAGATGGCAGAGCGGAGGGCTGGAAAGATGGCAGAGCAAAGGGCAAAGCGGAAGACAGAGCAGAGGCTGTAATTGAACTCCTTGAAGATCTTGGAGCACTTTCAGATTCCCTTAAAACCTGCATTATGGAACAGACAGATTTAGAATTACTGAAAAAGTGGCATAAAGCTGCTGCAAAAGCAGCATCCATAGAAGAATTTGAACAGGCTGTAGGGTTGGTGCAGGTATAGTGCTACGCATAAAAAGGTGTAAAGCCTTATTCATTTAACAGGGCTTTACACCTTTTTGTTTCGCTGGTTCCGATTCCGTTTTTATTCTTTGATAATGTCAATTTCTGTGAGATTGACATCAGATAAAGCTAAAATAACTTTTAATGACACATAACGTCTTTTCATCTTTTTATACGCCTCAGAATCTTTATCGCAGGATATCATATAATCTTGCAGTCTTTCAAATTCTTCGACATTCTTTTGCATCATTTCTTTATCTGACAGTTACTGTTCACTCCGTGCCAGTAACAGGTAAAAATCCATGCAAAATCACCTTCGGTGATGGATTTTTGCTTGGCTGTGGTACGTTTTCTCACGGACTTCGCAGTAAATGCGAAGTCCTGTCTGAACAGTAACATCTGACACTGCACTGATGAGTACCTCATAGTCTTTTGAAGGAGTTCCCGGGGTCTTGCCGCCGTCCGGGTCTTTGTAAGCTGCGGTATAATCCTTTTTCACTTTGAGGGTTTTGCCGTTAAATTTCACAACGGGCTTGAGCGGTACCTGCTTTGTGTTGTTTGATGCCACTGCTGCATACATATCTGCAATATCAAGTGTTGCGATGTGGATTGCATCAATGTCAAACGTTGCTGTAATGGAATCGGAATAATTCCCTTTTCCTTTGACGGTGACTGTTGCGGAACCTGCATTGGTGTTGTCCTTATAAGATACGGTATAGTCTGTTTTCTCCTTGAGCAGGGTCCTTCCATCGTATACGAGTATTGCAGGTTTGAGCGCCTTTCCGGTGTATGCGGTATGATAGTTTCCTTCACTGTTCTCCGGTGCTGTTGACGCAAAAGACAATTTGCAGGCAGCACACGATGCATTAGTCACACCAGAGGGCACCGTAGACAAAGAAAAGCTGAAAGCATTAGTAGCAGTTTATAAAGAAATCCTAAATGCAGGACAAGGCAGCTATTCCGACGAAAGCTGGAAAGCATTTTCAGATGCACTCACAAATGCTGAAACGCTTCTTGCAAATGATAAAGCGACACAGGCATCCAGTGTTTCGATCAGATCGTCGGTTCCTTCTGTTCCAGACTGATAGCGTTTTACCTGAACCTTGTCCGCTGTGGGCGCCCATACTTTAAAAGTGGTCTTTTCCTTTGTCCAAACTGCGCCGAGATCTTTTCCTTCGTAAGTATATTCAGCTTCAAATTCATCCGAAGAATATAGGCTTGGCATTGTTACTGCGTACTCATACTCCTCATAGAACAGTGAATATTTCTTTGTGATCTCTTCCATTCCTGATAAATCGGTTCCAATACTTACTTCATACTCATTTTTGTCTTTGTTTGCAAGCTTTACGCCTGTAACTGGTATGTCGGTTCCATCTGCGCGTTTTACAGTAAAAATTCCATTTAGATCTCCTGTTATTGGTGTGCCTGTAACCACTTTGATTGTATTTTTCTGGCTATTATATGTAACCGACAACAGCTTGACACCAATCAGCACATCCTCTCCCAGTACCCTTTTACCCGGAAACTCACGGGACTCTACATAATAATCCACCGTACCGGAAAGCACCTCTGAAAGATCAATATAGCAATCTTTCTCAAAATCTTTCTCTGCCCAGTCATTTCCCGGAATACTCCTGCGGATAATATAGTTCATCACACTGGCTGTTCGTCCCGGGAGTTTTATTTCTGCTACTTTTCCGCCGTTTTCATCATCAGAGGTAAACTGAACCACTGCGCTTGAGCTTGCATCCCATGTCCAGACATTCCAGTTTTCATATTTGCCATCTGGTCTGTGATAGTGCAGCCGTACAGTTATTTCATTCTTATCCTCTACGACTTTGAGTTCAAATTCTACTGTATCGGTGCCTGCTGTCGCTGTCAGATTAATACGATTTCCAGCGAATGTCTCAGAAACGATGATTTTCTTTTCTGCATCATTGAGTGTTACGCCTTCTGTTTCTTCCATGGAATATGTAACATCAACAAGTACTTCTTCACCGCTCTCTGACTTTTTCGCAAGTTGTTTTGGAAGTGCCGTTGTCTTTCCTTTTGCTATGGTTGTAAGATTGGGCGCCATCAATCCCGCTGTATAGGAATCTGCTGCCAGTACAACAGTACCACCGTTTCCTGCTGCCGGAATCGTTACCTCTATTGTGCCATCTTCTGCAACTGGATAAACCCGATCGCTGTATAAGTCTCTATAACTGCGGATTCCCTTGTTGTTTACAGTTATTTTTACAGTTTTATCTGCATTGGCATCAATATTCATTCCAACGTAAAGTGTTGTTCCGTTATAGCTTCTTGAAATAACATCATACTTTTCATTGTTGGATGCCTCCACTACTGCCCTGTCGCCTTTTGCAAATACATCTGCGTACTGGCTGCGGATTGCAAGCATTTTCTTATAGTGGTTGTAAATGTTTCCGTTTTCTGATTTCTGTGTCTCCACGTTCTTCCAGTTAAAGTCATAGCGGTTTGTCTGGTATGGATAGTCATTATTTCCTGACAAACCAATTTCTTCACCATAATAAATGACTGGCTGCCCTTTTGCCGTAATTTGCAGCGTCGCTGCCACATAGGAAGCCGCTGCTGCTGCATCCTCAGTCCACTGATTATTAAGCAGATTTTTCCTGAAACCGTCTTCATCATGGCTGCTTAGAAACTGACCTGTTAAATAAGTATTGTTCAAGGCTTTATTTCTGCCTGCCAGATTTGTTTCCGTTTCGCTGATTTTACCACTTACAAACTCTGTCGCCCACTCATTAAAATTAAAGTCAAGCAAAGAGTCCATCTGTCCGTTTCCAATTCTGTTGCCGTTTCCTGAATTGTAGCCTGCGCCAAAGTACTCACCAATCATTTTGAATTTCGGATTTGCCTTGGTCAGCGCATTCTTAAATGCTCTCCAAGTTGTATCGTCAACATGCTGGACTGTGTCCACACGGAAGAAATCAACGCCTTTCTTTGCCCATTCTACCTGCCAGTTGATAATCTTGTCCCTGACCTCGGGAAGCTCTGTCAGAAAGTCGGGAAGTCCCGCCTGATATCCGCCAAGCTCATGATTTTTTTCGTCTACATCCGCCTTGTCCCTCAGCATACCGGGAAATTTGTCAGTTTCTTCCATGCCGTAGCCTGCATGGTTCACCACAACGTCAACCATAACCTTCATGCCTTTTTCATGAGCCGTACTGATTAACGTCTCAAATTCAGCCTCTGTTCCGAGTGCGGGATTTAACTTCTCAAAATCACTTGCCCAATAGCCATGATAGCCTGCATAAAACGGTACTTCACCCGTACCATCTCCGACTGTCACTCCTTTTACGTTCTCTACAATCGGTGTAATCCATATGGTATTGACACCTAATTCTTTCAGGTAATCTAATTTGTCTGTAACACCTTTAAAATCGCCGCCGTGATATAAACCCGGATTCTCACCTGCGGTTTCTGCGCCGTTCGCGGCATTGTTGCTGCTGTCTCCGTCAAAGAAACGGTCTGTCACCATGAAGTAAATCACAGCTTCATCCCAGTCAAAATCACTGCCTGTTTTCTCTTTGACTGTAACAGAGGCTTTTGTAGTTAATTTTGTACCGTTAATATCCTCCACTGTGACAGGCAGCTGATACGTTCCTGCTTCAATGTTGTCTCTTACGGAAAGAGTAACTTCGCACAGCTGCGGGTCGATTGTCAGGCTCTCACTGATTCCCAATGCGGAAGCGTCCACAGATGCACTCTTAATCAAAACATTTGAATCGTTGTTTCCGTTGAAAACCAAGGATAATACACTATTCTGTGTGTAATCCATAGATTCCAGTGATAAAGCTGTTTCTACAGAATCCAGCTTCATCATAGGCTTTTCTTCATAGATACCTACTCCGTGAACATACCAGAGCTCTGCTTCTTTTGCGCCGTTTTTAAGCTGATAAAATCGGTCTGTATCCTTGCCAATCCAACCTGCCGCATTGTTGCCTGCGGTAGGTTTTCCAATCAAACCAATTTTCTCATAAGGAGTATCTATCTCTGTGGTCAGCCACTTTATACCATTGTCTGTATCATCCAATTTTTCTGCCGCAAATGTATATAATTTGCCGGGGTTTGCTGAACCCGCTCCCCATACATATAAATCTGGAGTGCTGGTTTCCTGATTTGGAGCGGCAGGATTGTAATAGTGGACTGTATACCGATAGGTTTCGAGGAACGGGTTTTTATCATACAGACCTTCCCCATAGACAAACCAAAGTTCTGCCGTATTAGCGTCCTTTTTGATTTCATAAGTCCACTCTTTTTCGTCTACGCCTTCAATCCATGCCCCCGTAGGTCTTGCAATGATATTGATATGCGGGAATGGTACATCAACTGTCGTCGTCAGCCATGTTTTTCCCTTTTCTGTATCTTCATCCTTTGTTAGCGCTGTAAACTTATACTCCTGTCCAACCGCCGCGCCCGGACACTTATCCCAGATATGTAAGTCTGGCCCACTTCCTTCTGAAGGAACCTGTGTAGGGATATCCACACTAGGATTGTAATAATGAATGGTATATTGGTACTGTTCAGATCCTTGTACGTATACGATACTGTTTGGGTCGGCAGTGTCAGTCTTTAATTCATTTTTCGGATCGCGAAGCCAAACTTCTTTTTCCTCACCATTCTCAGTTGTTTGATACCAAAACTTATATTCGTATGCGCCATGTGTCAACTCAACTTCAAGTGTATGTACTCCGGTTTCCTCATTCTTTGTCATCTTATAGCCATCACTAGCTGACCAGTCTGTCATCTCTCCGCGTACATATACATCCGTTGCGTTTTTGTTTTCGTAGCGGAATGTTACTTTATTTCCGTCTACTTCCGGGCTGATAATTTTATCAGGATTATCTCCCTTAATCGTTAAAATACTATTTTGGTCATAATCTGATGTAAATGATTCATTATTTGGGTCACGAATCCATGCTCCATCTACAACAAACTTATATGTATAATCATTCGGTGCTAATGCAGACTCTGTAGTATAAGAAAAAATGCCTGTTTCCTCATCTTTCTCCATTTTCCAACAGTTCGCATCATTCGCTTCACTGACCCAGTTGTTCATGCTTCCTGCTACAAGTACTGTTTGTGCAGAATCATTTTTATACCGAAATATTACTTTATTATCACTCTTTATTTCAGGGCTACTTACAGGCGTTATTGAAATGATATGTTGTGTTTTACCATCTTTTTTCTCTATCCAAATCCAACGCTCATAAATATCACTTTCAAAAGATTCTGACGGAATAATTATATCCGCAGTCTGCTCTCCATTATTGTTGTTATTAAAAATAACTGCAAAACCACTACTTTTTGGTAATTGCTGCTCAATAGTAAAATAACCATCTTGATCGCGAGAAACTTCTACTCCCGGCCATTCACCTGTAAAGCCATCACCCCACTTATCACCATCATGTTTCGCATATGAAGCTGCAACCGTACTCCATCCAAAAGAATTTCTAAAATGTAGTATTATTTTTACTTGTTCTTCTTCAGGATTTTCTTCCCCATCTCCCAGAAACGCAGTGCTCTCTTCCTCTATCGTCTCTGTCTCAGATGTCGTTTCTGTCGCAGTTTCCGTCTCCACTGCCGATTCTATTGTATCTTCCGTCTCTACTGCGGTAGATGCTGTCTCCTCAGTATTTCCACCATCACTGGTTTCCTCTGGCTGTTCACTCTCACCAGTCTGCGTGGACTCTGCTGTTGTACTTGTCTCCTCTGAGTCAAGGCTTTTCTGTACCTCGCTGTTTTCTTGCTCATCATCTCCACTGTTCTCACTCGCTTCACCAGCTTCTTCGCCGTCACTGCCCGCCTCGTCGGACTGCGAACTGTTCTCGCTGGCTTCACTTGTTCCCGAAGTCTCACTTTCCGCTGCCCATACAGTCGGAAACGCATCCGGTGCCCCCCCTCATTTCTTACGCCCCACCGCAGCCCATGCCACCGCGAGCACCACAAACACAAACACCGCAAGACCGCCCGCAATGCCGATGTCAAGACGCCCTGAGAAATCTACTGCATCTGCCGCGCCCACAACGGCTAAGACCGCCAGTAAAATGCCCACAAGCCCCTCTCCTGCGATCATGCCAGAGCAGAACAAAATCCCACTGCCCGCCTCGCTGTCTGGCGCGGCGCCGGCAGACCGCCTTGCCACAGCATAGCGCACCAGACCGCCCGCCATGATCGGTACAGACAGCCTAAGCGGCAGATACAGTCCGATTGCCACCGGAAGCACAGGAATGCCAAAGATCTCAATGACCACTGCGATAAACACCCCAATCCAGACAAGCGTCCACGGCAGATTGCCGTCCATGACGCCCTCCACAATCATCTTCATGAGCATCGCCTGCGGCGCAGAAAGCTCCGCCGAGCCAAATCCCCATGCCGTATCCAGCAGGAGCATCACCCCGCCAATCGTGACTGCGGAGACTGCCGCGCCGATAAGCTCGCCAGTCTGCTGCCGCCACGGCGTTGCGCCCAAGAGATACCCCGTCTTCAAATCCTGTGAGGTATCGCCGGACATTGCCGCAATAATGCAGATAATCGAGCCGATGGCGATCGCGCCCGTCATGCCGTGTGCCCCCGCGTCACCTGTGGACTTGAGCACCATTGTGGCAAACAAAAGCGTCGCAATCGCCATGCCGGACACCGGATTGTTGCTGCCGCCGACAAGCCCTACCATTCTTGAGGAGACCGCTGAGAAGAAAAAGCCAAATACCGCTACCAAGAATGCGCCCACAAGAGAAACCGGGATATCTGGAAACAGGGCAATCGCCAGAATAATCAGGACAATGGCGCCCATGACGATTTTCATATTCATGTCAAGTGCAGTGCGCTCCGTCTCTGTCCCGTCCTCTTTGCCGCTGGTCTTCAGCCCTTTCATTGCCTCTGCAAACGTCGAGACAATCAAAGGGAGCGATTTCACCAGACTGATCATACCGCCTGCGGCGACCGCGCCCGCACCGATATAGCGGATGTAGCTGCCCCAAATGGCATTTGCACCGCCCTCCAGATACATCTGCGCGACCGGCGCTGTGCCGGGATAGAGCACGGTCTCTTGGCCAAATGCCGCAATCAATGGAATCAGCACAAACCAGCCTAAAATGCCGCCCGCAAAAAGATAAGAGGAAATCTTTGCACCGCAGATATACCCCACGCTCACAAGCGCCGGATAAATCTCGGTCGAAAACTCGGTCTTGAGCGCATGAACCCGTACGGTAATCATACTTGGCACGACTCTCAGACCATCCACGACGAATTTAACCAGCGCCGCAATCCCCATTCCGGCAAAGACAGCGCGCGCAGAGGTGCCCCCCTTCTCCCCTGCAAGCAGCACCTCCGCGCAAGCCGTTCCCTCAGGATACGGCAGTACGCCATGTTCCTTGACGATGAGCGCTTTTCTGAGCGGAACCATAAAAAGGACGCCGAGCAGCCCGCCAAGCAGTGCTGTGAGCGAGATGGAAAGCATCCCCGGCGGGTCGCTTGTGCCCTCCTTTGCCCACAGGAAAAACACAGGCATTGTAAAGATCGCGCCGGCGGCGAGGGACTCTCCCGCAGAGCCGATGGTCTGTACAATGTTGCTCTCTAGGACGGACTTTCTGCGCAGCAGAATCCGCAGTACCCCCATCGAGACAACCGCTGCCGGAATCGAGGCAGAGACGGTCATCCCCACGCGCAGCCCAAGATAGGCATTGGCAGCGCCAAACACCACCGCCAAAATCACTCCAATCACCACCGATGTCACAGTCAGTTCAGGCGGCGCCTGCTCTGGCGGGACATAAGGTTTAAAATCTGATTTTTTATCCGTGTTCTTATCCATATCCATATTCTTGTCTTCTCCTTTAAAAAGGCTTAGCGAATATCGCTAAGCCTTTTTCTTATGGATATAGAATTGACACTTTTTATCAAATTTATGTATCCCACTCCAGCACTGCCTTGAATAAATCCCCGTCAATCTCGACATAAAACCTGCCGCCTTGCAGCTCTGAGAAGCTCTTGGCAATCGCAAGCCCCAGCCCACTTCCCTCTGTGTTTCGCGACGCGTCGCCGCGCACAAAGCGCTCCGTCAAGTCTGTCGGCGTGACGGTCAGCTCCTGCGCCGAGATATTCTTCATTTCGATATGAATGGTGCGCATCCCCTCCTTGATGATAATAACTCTCGCCTGCACATACACGCGGGTGTTTGGCAGGGCATATTTGGTCACATTGACATACAGATTCTCAAATATCCGATAGGTCTTCTGACTGTCAAGCTGCAAGATGAACTTCTCCTCCGGCAGGTCAAAGCGCACGTCCAGACCGTTATCCATCATCTGCTGTTCATGCTCTAAATACACTTGGCGCATCAGATTGCAGATGTCCACCGCAACTGGATAGAAGCGCACATTGCCGCTGCTTGCCTTGCTGATTTCAAACAAATCTTCTATTAAAACCTTTAAGCGCAGCGATTTGCGCTCGAGCGTGTCCAGATACGATTTTTGCTGCTCCGGTGTGACATTGTCTTCTTTTAATAAATCCACATACGTGATGATCGCTGTGAGCGGCGTCTTTAGATCATGCGATACATTCGTGATCAGCTCCGTCTTCATGCGCTGGCTGCGGACTTCCTCCTCGACCGCCTTGCCAAATCCGTCCTGTATCTGGGACAGCTCTGTCTTGTAGCGCTCAAAAATCCCGAAATCCTCCGTGAGCGGATTGTCAAACCGCCCCTGTGCGATCGCATTTGTCGCTTCCAGCAAAAGGCGGTACTGCGTCTGTATCTTATCTACATGCCGCCTAAGCCACAGATAAAACAGCGCCGAGTAAGCCAGAAAGGCAAAAATTCCCAAAAACCAGAAACAGCACGCAAACGAGCCAAAGACAAACTGTACTGTCACCATGCGCTTTAGCGGCTTTAAGACATCTTTGTCCAGCCCTTCAATCATAAATGCCGCCTTCCACGTCTCCAAGACACGTCTGCCAAACGCCTTGATTTGATTCCAATAGCGGTAGATCAAGCTTCTTTTTCTGACAAAAGACCCAAAATCCATAACCAGTTCCCGCATACTCAAAAGCCCCCAGTACCATACGCCAAACAGCACCAACATCGCTGCAAACACCGTGCAGAAAATTCCCTCCTCGGTCATGCCAACGATCTCACTGATATAATAGACCTCCGACACCACATTCATATGCAAACCGGCTGACAGGAAAAGCATCATCAGAAAAACCAGCTCCGCAGGAAACCGCGACCCGGCGGTGTCCGCGGTCAGATGTGGTCTGCACCTTGCGGTGACAGCGACCAAAACCGCGATGATGCAAAGGATTGCCAGATACAGATTGCCAATGCCAAGTACGTCATACAAATGTTCTCTCGTCGCGTTGACAATCATTGCACCCGACGAGGAGGCAAACTCTGTTATCCATGAAAACTGCTCAATCTGCTCGTCGGTCATGGCATAGATAAAGATGGCATTCTGCGGATTTTTCTGTGTGACGGTCACTTTTTTGTATGCCATATCCTCATCGTCTACCAGCACATACCGCGCGGATTTCCCGAAGTCCTCCATCCCGAGAGCGTCCGTTGAATTTGCCACAAGCTGCACATTTTTGAGAAACTGCTCGGTGTTTCTGCCCTTGACCTTCAAGTCTGAGAGCCTGCCATTCTGATCATAGTATAATACCAGATAATATGCATATTCTATATTTTCCCCATCCTTGAGAAGTTCCAGTTCTTTTGCCGTATTTTTTAAGACGGTCTGTGTCGTGGTGTCAATCACACAGTAATCCGTGCTCATGGCAAGATTGGTTACATACTCCTCATTGATTCTTGCAACTTTCATGTTCAGTTTCTCAATGATGTTTGTCCTGAACTGCTCGCTGCTGCCCCGATACCTGTCCACATTTTCAGAGTACACGCTCTGTTCTTCCCCCTCGACAGGCTCCTCCGAAAAGGTAAGATACAGCTCCTCAAGCACTACATCCTTTCCGCTCTTTTCAAGCACCTCGGGATACAGCACGTAATTGCTCTGAAACAGAACCGAGATAAACCCCTCCTCCTCAAAGCCGCTGCCAATCTCTGCGCAGTATTCATCCACGCGGAATTTGTAAAATGCCGCGACAAACGCAAAACATGCCGCCGCCAGCGTCACCGCAAACACTGCAAGCCGCAGTGCCTTTTTATTGTTTTTCAATCTTGTATCCAACTCCCCACACCACCTTTAAATATTTCGGGTCATTGGGATTAATCTCAATCTTCTCCCGAATCTTCCTCACATGCACCATGATTGTATTGGTGTTGATCGCCTGCTCATTCCAGACCCGCTCATAGATCTCATCGGCGCTGAACACCCTGCCCGGATTTTTCATCAGGAGCAGCAAGATCTTGAACTCTATCGGCGTCAGCTTGACCGGATTGCCATCGACTGTGACCTCCACGGTGTCCTCATTGAGCTCTAACCCGCCGATCATATGTATCCTGTCGTGGTTTTCCTGTTCTGTCACTGCGTCGAGATACCGCTGGTAACGCCGAAGGTGCGAGTTGACGCGCGCAAGCAGCTCCATGGTCGTGAAGGGCTTTGTCACATAGTCGTCCGCCCCCATATTGAGCCCCATGATCTTGTCCACCTCCTCCGACTTTGCAGAGAGCATGATCACCGGGAACTCATATCCCTTTTCACGCACCTTCATCATCATGGTAATGCCATCCATCCGCGGCATCATAATATCGACGATCGCCAGATGAAACTCCTGCGCCTCGATCTTTTTGAGTCCCTCCACGCCGTCTGCCGCCTGCGTCACGCTGTATCCCTGATTTTTCAGATAAATCTCTATCCCCTCCCGTATTTCCTTGTCGTCCTCAACAATCAAAATATGATATGCTTCCATGTTTTCGTTCCCCCTGTACTTTTCATGTTATACGATACTTAATCACGCTTCCAGTATACCACACCTGTCAGCCAATGTATGCAAAAACCGCATCGCCCAGCAAATACCCTGCGCCGACAAACACGAGATTCCACAAAAACACGCCGAGTGCCGAGCTGACGGTATACCTCGCAAAATCAATCTTTAACACGCCTGCCGGTATCGAGATCAGCGTCCGCACCATCGGAATCAGCTTGCCGATAAAAATCCCCACACAGCCCCGCTTTCTTATGAGCGCAAAATTCCGCTCCACCGCAGGGCGGTGCTTTGGAAACTTTTCCAGATATTTTTCCAGTATCACGCTGCCGCCCGCATACCCCACCGCATACAAAATCCAGCTCCCTGCCACGCCCGCAAGAAGCGTGATGATCATGACCCCCGCAAAACTGATATTTCCCCGCGCCGCCATCACGCCCGAGAGCGGCATGATCACGCCGGCTGGAAACCCCGGAAGATTCATATACTCAAGCAGGACTATGACAAAGATCGCGATCGCGCCGTACTGGGTAAAATAGCTCGTGATGGTATCCAGACTCATAAAAAGCACCTTCCTCTTTCGTTTTGATACCGATAAGTCTATCAGCGAAAACGAAAAAAGAAGATGCAGGAAACCGAAAGATTTTCTTAAATTTCTGGGAACAATTCATTGCGGTACACAATTTCTCCATCAATGATGGTCATCATAGTGTGTGTAAATATTTCCATGGGATTGCCGTCATAGATGGCAAAGTCTGCATCCTTTCCCGGCTCGATGCTGCCGATGCGGTCTGCCACACCACAGATTTTGGCGGCATTGATGGTCAGTGCCTTGAAGCCATCCTCAAGCGAAAGCCCGTGCTTCACACTCAGTCCGACACAGATTGGCAGCGACTGAATCAGCGAGACGGGATGGTCTGTCGTAACCGACACCATCACACCTGCATTGGCAAGGATGCCCGCTGTCTTAAACGCCACATTCTGCACTTCGATTTTATTGCGGGTCGTCAAATCCGGCCCTACGATTGCAGGATACCCTGCTTCTAAGATTTCCTCGGCGATCAAGTGCCCCTCGCTGCAATGATCGAGTGTCATGTTCAAGTCAAATTCCTTTGCAATGCGGATGGCTGTGAAAATATCATCCACGCGGTGTACGTGTGCCTTGAGTGGAATCTCCTTTGCAAACACCGGGCGCCATGCCTCGTAGTGAAGGTTCATTTCCGCGCTGCCCTGATCGCGCTTATTGAGATAATCCCGCGCATTTACCAGTTCCTCGCGCAGCAGTCCGGCGATCGCCATGCGCGTTACCGGCGACGTGTTCATTCCGGCATAATTCATTTTAGGATTTTCGCCAAAGGCGATTTTCATCGCGGAGGGGAATTTGAGTACCAAGTCGTCAATCCGCCTGCCGCTCGTCTTGACAACGGCAAACTGGCCGCCGACAACATTCGCGCTGCCGGGACCAATGTTTGCAGAGGTAATGCCTGCTCTGACGGCGTCCGCAAAGGCGGCATCCATCGTATTGATGGCATCAATGGCGCGGAGCATCGGGGTGACGGGATGAACTGTCTCATTGCAGTCGTCCCCCTCCTGCCCCTTCTTCTCCTCGGTGATACCCATATGACAGTGCGCCTCTATAAGACCCGGCATTACCAGATAATGATTCATATTTATTCTCATGCAGTCCGCAGACACAGGAAGCTCAATGTGCGGGGACACCTCAAGGATTTTCCCGTCCTTGATAAGTATGCTTCCCTCAAAGATGTCTGCCTGAAATTTCTCGCAGATCGCATCACTCATGCTGCGGATTGCCGCATTTTCCAATAAAAGCATTCTATAAAACCGTGGTATAATGCGATACCATGCCTTTCCTGATTTATTCCGCCTGACTTGCAGGTCTCTTTAAAGGGTCGATCGGAACACCGTCCTTTGTGAGCTTATAATAAACATTAGTTCCCTCTTCGGTGTAATAGATCGTAGGTTTTGCCACCTTGCCCACAACATCGCCCGCTGCGACGCGGTCGCCCGCTTTCAGGCTGATGTCATCAAGCTGTCCATAGGTGAGCATATATCCATTTCCAAGGTCAAAACGAATGGTGTTTCCGGTCTGTGAATCATAATAAACATCGGACACAATGCCGTCAGCCGCCGCCGTGATGGTCTGCCCCTCACTCGCCGCTACGACCAGCGCCGGATTGTAATGATACTGCTGCATTGTAGCATGGTACACTGCCTTATCCATGCTGTAGTCAAGGATCACATCGCCGATGACTGGCAGCGCAAGTGAATCCTCCTCTGAGAAAAACAGCGGTGTGTCCGCCACGAGCTCCTGTTCCGGCTCCTGTCCTTCCATAAAGACGGCTGCCTTGTCTGTGCCTGCTTTTGCCCCATCCTGTCTGGTGTTCTCCACCTGTCCAGAGTTCGCCTCCGTAAAGGCCGGATCGACATCCATGTCATTGTTGTCGCTCAGATCATACATGTCTGACTCGACAAAGCGTTTGTCTATCTGTGCCTGCTTCTTGGTATCCATCTCTGCCTGTGCCTTCCCCGACACAAATCTGGTGTCTGCCAGACCCGTACCGCCTTCCTCCGCTGTATTGTTTTCCTGTTCAAGTTTTGCGAAATCTATGCGATTTTCTTCCTTTTTCTTGTCGCCCTGCGCTGACATATACACGCCCGCAAGAGTAAGTGCTGACAGCACAAATACTGATGCTGCAATGATACTGATCTTTTCTTTCTGCAAGGCAGGACGTTTGTTGTTTCGTCTGTTCATCCTTTCCCTCCATTTCCGGCAAGCCCTTTGCCTGTCTATAGCATTGACCCGATAGGAGGTTTTTATTCATCGTTTTATTCGTAAATAGCGACCTTGATATCGCCGTAAAAGTACTTGAGCACTGCATAGAAATCCATGCCTGAAACCGCCAGCTCATAGGCGTAATTCAGCGAAAAACCGTCGCCGCTTCCAACCTCTGAGACAAGCATGTCAGACGGGGAAGTGGTAAAAAAAGGAGCTGTCATTACTGTCCCGTCTCTCGTAATCACAACCCCTTTTGTGGCATCGACTGCCCTTCTGATCTCATTTAATTTCACCTGCCTGCCCTCCTGCGGCGGTGTCTGTAAAATTCTGTAAAATTTGTCTGCGTCCATCGCCATACATTCATACAGGAGCAATTCCGGGCACTGCTCCTGCTCCCACGCCGCGGCAATATTGCTGCGGCAGACGATGGCAAGCGCCTTGAGGTACTCCTGTTCCGGGTCATACGCCGCGTCCTCGCGGACAATATAGTCCTCCGAGCTGCTAAAGATCGTATCCTCTGGAATCACGCGGTACATCAACAGCCCTGTCAGCATTTCAGGCTGGTAATAAAAGGTTCCTATTTCCTCCTCCACCACAATCTGAAAGCTCTCATCAAGCACGCTCACCTCCTCTTCCTCCTGTGTCCACGGCTCCCGCACTGGCTTGATAAAAATCGTCCCAATCAGGGGAACACACACGATAAAGGTCAGCACTCCGGTCAGTTTTCTCACAGGCTTCTCACCCGGCAGTCTGTCATTACTATATCTTATGCAGTTTTATCCTTTTTGATACCCGCGCTTAGCCAGACGGGATGTCATTTTATCAAAAAGCACATTGCACACAATGACAACGGTGTTGTCAAACAATAGCGCCATCCCAAGACACACGGCAAAGGTCGCTGCCACGCTCGCCGCAATCCCGCCAAAACACCCAAAGCGCAGCGCCGTAATATGGAGCTTTCCCTGCACCACGACAAAGAGCGCATACCAGTGTATCAGGATAATGGAATAGCTGTATTTTGAGCACATCCGCACCAAAAGATTGGATTTGTCCTGAAACCAGTTTTTGTATTTCAAAAACAATACAAAGATGCCGCTGGAAGCAAGGACAATCGGCGGCGTGCTGCCATACACCAGATTCATCTTGGCAGAATCCATAAAGACCACTGCTGCCATCACGAGATAAGACCCTGCCGCCGCAGGCAGAATCCATCGGGTTCTGCGCGGTGCGTCCGCCCGTCTGCCCTGCCTTGTCAGGATATAGCCCAGCAAAAAGACGCCTTCCCAGCCTGCCAGAAATGTCGAAACGCCAAACGCCATACCAAAAAGAGGAAGATACATCGTCAGCGTGTTCAGCACCAAGATCACTGCCGCCAGCGCACCCAGCAGCCTGTCACTCATATGCTGCACCATCACGCGGAAAAACGGTGTCACAAGATACAGCGCGACGATCGTATAAATCAGCCACAGATGCGGTCCCACATCCGGCGCCCCTGTCATGACGCGCTTCAGGGCAGCGCCGATCTGCCTTGGCGGCAGAAAAGCGACCTCATGGTTTAATCGCAGCAGCAGTAAATAATAAGCAATCAGCGGTATAATCACCTTCGACGCCCTTCTGATATAGAAGGAAAGCACGCCCTCCCTGTCAGGACTGCCGCCTAACAGCAGCGTGCCTGAGAGCATGACATACAGAATATTACAGCAAAGCCCCAGACTCAAGCCTAGGACAAGCACCAGCCTTTTCCAGTCTGCGTCAGCCGCATCGACCATTGGGGAACAGGTGTGTGCCAGTATCACAAGCACCGCGGCAAGCACGCGCAGATAGTCCAGATACACCGCGCGGTCTCCCTCTGGCTCTGGACCTGCAAAAATACTTTTAAGATATGCCCGCCCGGTGTAGCCGCCCTGTCTTTTGCGGACGCCATGTGCCCAGTAAATCAGGCTGAATCCAATGATGACTGCCGGAAAATACCACAGGCACCTCTCTAGCGTCTCTCCTGAGACATAGGCCTGCGCTGCCATCGGCGCAGCACAGCTTCGTATCGCTGCAAGCCCGAAATCTCCGTCAATGTCAAAGCGCAATAAGCCATACTGCCCAAGCGGCACCGGAAGCAGCAAAGTCTTTTGTCCTGCCTTCAGCGCGCCCTTCACAGAATGCTTTTCGGAGAACGTCTCTCCCTCCTTCGCATAAAATACCTGCACTGGAAGAGGCTCCTGCGCCATCCAGATTTCGCCAAATGTCAGTTCGATTCCGCCGATGCCTTTTTGTGGTATTTCCAATAAAAACTGCGGGTCCTCCCCGGTCACGGTGAAGCTTCTGACCGTTTTGCCGCCTGCCTGCACCACCTCATAACCGCTGCTTTTGACCGGCAGCCCGGACAAATCCGCCACCTCGCCCTGCATCTCATAGTGCCATGACAGGCTGTGATAGAACAAAATGCCAAGCGCTGTGATGATGGCCGCCAGCAGCAGAACCTGACTTCCTTTTACTCTGTGTTTCATCTTCGTATTTTCCTTTTATTATTCCTTTACCATAATGTCCATCGCCTGCTTTTCATTGATGAGCGTCACCTCTTTGTGCTTTCCGCCAAACTCTCCGTCCAGCGTCCATGCGACCTCCTCCTTCGACTCGATAAGGAGCCTGCTTGATTTGAAGCTGTACATATATTCGGTGTCGATATTCTGGATTGCAAGCGCTGCCAATATGGAATTTAACTCCATTGGATTCTTTGGCATCTTGATGAGCGTCACCTCAAAAAGTCCGTCATTTAATGCGATTTTCCCCTTAAAAACGTTTCCTGCAATGCTCTTAAAGCCGCCCACAGAATACGAATTGGTAATCATTCCGTAGATAAATTCGTCCTCGATCACCGTGGTCTCGCCAGTTTCTGACACGTTTGTCACTTTCATATGATAGGACTTGATATTCTGCAAGTGCTTGACGCCCTCAAGAATATACGCCATATGCCCCAGCATATTCTTCATCTCCTGCCGCGTCCCATAGGAAACTTCTGTAAATAGCCCAAACGCCGCGATATACACAAAAATATCCTCGTTGAATCTGCCCACATCACAGGGAAATACGGTGCCGCTCACCACCGCCTCCGCCGCAGTGCTCATGCTCGAAGAGAGCCTGAGACTGTTCGCAAAGTCGTTGGTGCTCCCCGCTGGAATATAGCCGATGGTCGTCTTGAAGCCAGACTGCATCATCCCCGTCACAATCTCGTCAAGCGTCCCATCACCGCCGCTGCACACCACCAGCTCATAGCTCCTATCCCGCTCACGCATCGCGCGGCTTGCGTCCCCGCGCCCCTGCGTGGGATAGACCGTCACTTCGCATCCGTTCTTTACCAGTATATCCACGATACCCAGCAGATGATTCTTGATAAGCCCCTTGCCAGAATGTGGATTAATTATAAATAATGCTTTTTTCATACTAATTCGCCTCTTAATTTTTCTGCCAATTCACATAATTTCCTAAGTCTGTGATTCACACCGGATTTCCCGACTGCGGGCGTTGCATATCCGCCCAGTTCCTTGAGCGATGCATCTGGGTACTCTAAGCGCAGCTCTGCCATCATCCGCAGATTGTCCGCCAGATTGTCAAATCCATAGTGCTCTTTGATATACAGGATATCGTCAATCTGCTTGGATGCCGCGTTGACGGTCTTGGTGATGTTGGCCGTCTCGCAGTTGACACGCCGGTTGACCGCATTGCGCATATCTTTTAGTATCCGCAGATTTTCAAGATTCATCAAAGAGATATGCGCGCCGATGACATTCAAGAGCTCGACGATCTCCTCGCTCTCCTTGATATAGACCACATGATACTTTTTGCGCACAACAATTTTGGCCCGAATCTCATAAAACAGGAGTGTCTCCACCAACTGCTCTGCCTGCGCGGCATCACTGCACACAAATTCCAGATGATAGCCCTTCTCTGGATTGCTGATCGACCCGACACTCAAAAAAGCGCCGCGCAGAAACGCGCGCTTACAGCAGAGACTTTTGATCACAAGCGGATGGACGAGCCTGTCGCCCTCCTTGTATTTGATTGCCTCCAGCGCTTTCTTAATGACACAGATGTCATTTTTTGACAGGGACAGGCTGCTGCCGTTTGGCCCCGCAGGCAGGGCAGTGTGAAACAGTCTGTCAAAGAGCATCCCGCACCGTGACGCCACATAGGGCGCATCGGACTGCAATTCAATATACGGTCTGCCAGAAGCGTCTGTTTTGATGGCGCCCGCATAGACCAGTATCACCGCAAGCTCCGCGATCTGGCAGTGCCTTGCATCATTTTCAAGCCTCACTAACTCCTCTTTCACTTCTCCTGAAAAAGACATACTTCACCTACTTCGTATCCCGGTGGCGCAGCGTGAGTCCATAGTCTCCCCGGTCTTTGAGCCGTTTATACAGCTCTCCCGCAAGTGTCACACTCCGGTGCTGGCCGCCTGTACAGCCAATCGCAATCACCAGCTGGTATTTGCCTTCATTGATATAATTCGGAATCAAAAAATCCACCATATCCGTCAGTTTGTCCACAAACGTATGCGCCTCTGGAAAACTCATCACATAATCCTGCACTTCGCGGTCCAGCCCGGTTTTCTGCTTGAGCTCATCAATATAAAACGGATTGGGCAGGAAACGCACGTCAAACACCAGATCGGCATCCTGCGGAATCCCATGTTTAAAGCCAAAGGACATGACATTGACCATCAGGCTGTTGTACGCCTGATTGCTGACAAAAATGCGGTCGAGCTCCGCCTTGAGCTCCCGTGTCAGCAGATTGGTCGTGTCGATCACATAGTCCGCCGCCTGCTTGATGCTCGCAAGCAGCGCCCGCTCTCTGGTGATGCCGCTCATCAGATCTCCGTCCACCGAGAGCGGATGGACGCGCCGTGATTCCTTATAGCGCTTGAGCAGCACGGAATCTGCCGCCTCAAGAAACAGTATCTCAAATGTATAGGTCTCCCGCAGTCTGGCAATGAGCTGGTTGACATCCTCAAAGGACTGGTCCGCCCTGACATCCAGTCCAAGAGCCACCTTCAAAATCCCGTTGTCCGGCATCGCCAGAAGCTCCATAAACTTTTCAATTAAGGGCACTGGCATATTGTCTGCACAGTAATACCCTGCATCCTCAAGCATCTTCATGGCAGTAGACTTTCCGCCGCCGCTCATTCCCGTCACGATTACAAATCTCATCCCTGTCACCCTTTCTTTCGTAAGACTAAGAATCAAACCCGAGCATAATGACCTCCGGCTCAATTGCAACCTGCGCGGATGCCTTCACGCGCTGCTGTATCTGTGTGATCAGTTCGCGGACATCGCCTGCGGTGGCACCGCCCTTATTCACCACAAAACCGCAGTGCTTCTCAGAAACCTGCGCACCGCCGACAGCAAAGCCCCGAAGCCCTGCATCCTCTATTAACTTCGCCGCAAAATATCCCTCGGGGCGCTTGAAGGTCGAGCCTGCGCTTGGATATTCCAAGGGCTGTTTCTCGCGCCGTCTAGCTGCCAGCTCCTCCATTTTCCCGCGGATTTCCTGTTTGCTGCCGCGCGCGAGCGCAAGTGTGGCCTGCGTCACGATCAGCGGCTCTTCTTTTATGAGGCTGTGCCTGTAGCCAAAGTGCATCTCCTCCACGCTTTTTTCCACAACATCCCCAGCCAGCGTCATCAGGCGCACGCACTGTACCACATGGCGCATCTCACCGCCGTATGCCCCGGCGTTCATGACAATCGCACCGCCGAGACTGCCGGGGATGCCCGATGCAAACTCAAAACCAGTCAGGCCGTTCTCATACGCCTCGTGCGCAATGGCGGCAAGCGTGGCACCTGCTTCACAGACAAGACGGGTGCCCTCCACTTGTATCCTGCCATAGGTCTTGGTCAAATGGAGCACCACGCCGCGGATGCCGCGGTCGCTCACCAGCACATTGCTGCCGTTTCCCAGCAGATAAAAATCTTCATTCAGCCTTGTGAGTCCCTCCTCACGCAGCACGCCAAGCACTTTCTGAAGCGCACTCTCATGATTGATTTCTACAAAGATGTCAGCTCCACCACCCACGCGGAAGGTGGTGTGAGCTGACATGTTTTCATTTGCAAGTATTTGCTCCGGCTGTAGGATGCCGGACAGTCTTTGGTAGAGTTTTTGTTTTAACTGCTCATCAAACTCTGCTCTCAATCGTTCTATCCTCTTTCTTCGAAATTTTTATTTATCCGATCACCAGTTTTGCCGCGCCGTAGATGCCGGCATCATTGCCCAGTGTCGCAAGCTTGAACTGTGCGCCACCGCAGCCGTGGAACACGTACTTTTGGTAATATTTAGAAACATACTCACACAGAATCTCGCCCGCCTTGGACACGCCGCCGCCGAGAACAAAGACCTCTGGATTGACCACGCCGGCGATCGCTGCAAACCCCTTGCCAAGATAATCGCCAAACTGCTCTGCGATCTCACAGGCAAGTTCATCCCCCGCCTTCACTGCGTCAAACACTGCCTTCGCACTGAGTCTGCCGTTTGCCTTTGCGGTGCGCAGCACACTGTCCTTCTCCGATGATGCCAGCCTGCGCTCTGCCAGCCGCACGACGCCTGTCGCAGAAGCATACTGCTCTAGGCAGCCATGATTCCCGCAGCCGCACGCATCCGGCTCATTGTCCTCAATATGGATATGTCCGATCTCCCCGCCGGCACCCGTCGCGCCCGTCACCATCTCACCATTGATGATGATGCCGCCGCCGACGCCTGTGCCAAGTGTGGCAAGCACCATATTGGTATACCCTTTGCCGCCGCCGCACCACATCTCGCCGAGCGCTGCCACATTGGCGTCATTTCCCGCCTTGACAGGCATCCCGAGCAGCCCGCCGAGCGTCTCATTGATATTCATCACATCCCAGCCAAGGTTTACCGCCCTATGTACAACGCCCTTGCCGTCTACAGGACCGGGAACGCCGATGCCCACACCTGCCACATCTTCCTTGGCAATATTTTTTTCTGCCGCCTTATCCAGTATCGCCTTTGCGATGTCTGGCAGGATTTTGCTGCCGTTCTCCTCTTTTCTGGTGGGAATCTCCCACTTCTCAAGCACCGTTCCCTCCGGGTCAAACAATCCAAGCTTCACCGAGGTACCACCTAAATCTACGCCAAAACAATACTCCGCCATTTTTCCATCTCCTTATCATCTTTATCGTTTTTATATTCGTTGTTTATTTACTCCTCGTCATCCTCACGCGGCTTTGACAGCGAGTTCTGCACGCGCTGGTACAGCTCCTGCGCAGCGTTGTAGCCCATCTTTTTCTGACGGTAGTTGACAGCCGCCGACTCACAGATAATTGCCAGATTCCGCCCCGGACGAATCGGGATATTGTGACAGACAATCTTATTGCCAAGATACTCTGTAAAATTCTCCTCTAGCCCTAACCGGTCGTACTTCTTTTCCTTGTCCCAGTCCTCGAGACGAATCACGAGATTGATGTTTGTGGTATCCATAACGCTCTGCACACCGTACAGCGTCTTGACATCAATGATTCCGATGCCGCGCAGCTCGATAAAGTGCCGCGTGATGTCCGGCGCTGAGCCAATCAGTGTCTCGTCGCTCACTTTTCTGATCTCCACCACATCATCCGACACGAGACGGTGTCCGCGCTTTATGAGTTCCAGTGCCGCCTCGCTCTTGCCAATACCGCTCTCGCCTGTGATGAGCACCCCCTCACCATAGACATCCACCAGCACACCATGAACAGAAATACAGGGCGCCAGCTTTACATTGAGCCATCGGATGATCTCCGCCATAAACGCCGAGGTCGGCTTCTCTGTCATCAAAAGAGGCACGTTGTTTTTGAGTGCTGTCTCCATAAACATCTCGTCAGGATGCAGGTCACGGCAGAAGATAATACAGGGCGTTTTCTCCGAGATGACTCTGGGGTACACCTCCTTCTTGCGCTCCTCTGGAAGATTCTTCATGTAAGAAAACTCGACAAATCCGATGATCTGGGGTCTGGTTTCCTCAAAGTGCTCAAAGTAGCCCGCCAGCTGCAACGCTGGACGGTTGATGTCTGGCTGGTGAATCTTCACGCTCTCCACGTCAATCTGCGGCGTGAGGTTTGTGAGCTTGAACTGTTCTATTACTGTTTTGATGCTTACACTTGCCATTTTCTTTTCCCTTTCCCATAAATATATTCATTTACATCTTATCATATATCATGAAGAGTTTCCACGAAAATTTTTATTCAATATCAAAGATCTTCACCACGGTTCTGATTGCATCCCAACTATCCATATGCTATAATAGGACCTGTATAATTGACAAGAAAGCTGGATGCGATTTTCTGATATGATATGCCCTCTAGTCTTACGAAAGAGGGTGATGCCCTATGAATACCTTAGAAGTGCTTACGCTTATATTGGTAATCTTTGCGGCTCTGTCATATATTGACAAAAAGAAATAGCATCCCTACCGCCTAAAGTTTGGATGCTATTCTTTGTAGTTTCTGATTATTACTGAGGGCAATCGGAAAATCAATTCCGATCAACCTTTCTAAGTAGATTATACACGGACTGTTTGCAGAGTGCAAGCAGTCTTTTAAA
>VSNR01000047.1 GCA_009774345.1 Lachnospiraceae bacterium
TAATTCTACCTACTTTCGGTCAAATGCTTACTATTTAGAAATAACTTTCCATTTGACATTTCTTTCCATTATCCTTGTTATGGAAAGCTTTCCATAACAAAGATAGTTCTGTACTGTTACATATCGCAAGGGAAATGTACCCTGAAATCAGTGCAGTCTACGTTGATACCAGACTGGAATACCCTGAAATCAGGGAGTTTGTAAAGCGTCAGGAAAACGTGGAGATTATCAGACCGAAAATGAACTTTAGGCAGGTCATCATAAAATATGGGTATCCCATGATTGGCAAAGAAGTGGCAGGCTGCGTATACGGCGCAAGGCGGTATATGGAGAAGCTGCTGGAACGAGAGAAAAATGCAGAGAGTGGGGGAAAAATTTCCAATTATAGTCATATGGCAGATTTGGTCGGCATAGACCGCCGTGACGATAAGGAAAACGAACTTTATAAAAGCCTGATTAACGGAGAAATACCGAGTACGGACATTAAAACACCTGCCCGGTACTTAATCCTGCTGGGAAAATATCTGCATAAAGAGAACGGCGTGAAAACATCGGAATATTCCAAGATGTATAACAAGGAGCGCTACAAATTCTTGCTGGAAGCGCCCTTTGAAATAGCGGATCACTGCTGTTCCATTATGAAAAAATCCCCCATGCACAGCTACACAAAAAAGACGGGAAGAATGCCCATAACGGCACAGATGGCAAGTGAAAGCAGGCTGAGGACAACATACTGGCTCAAAAACGGCTGCAACGGTTTTGACATGAAAAGCCCAATCAGCAATCCGATGTCATTCTGGACAGAACAGGACGTATTGGAATACATTTTCGACAATCTTATCTCGATTGCGGATGTGTACGGCAGGGTAACGGCAGACTTTGGGAAAGCACAGCCGCAGGGGAACACAATGGACATGGGGATATTTGACATCGGTAAACCCATATTCGACACTACCGGATGTGACAGGACGGGGACCAAAAGCGAGAGCAGACAAAGCCGGAGAAAACGAAAGAAACAAAGTTTGCGTTTCAGATTGCAGACCGCTTTGTCAGTATACAGGAAACAGAGAGCGGCTATGATTATTCCATTATGAACATGGATTATAAGGAGATTGAAGGAGGCGTGTATGAAAATACTGGTGCGGATGTTCAGGAGATCGCTGATGATATTGTAGATGATTTAAGAGAAGATTGGTTTGAAAATGGTGCAGGGGGCAGCATTAGCGATGATGATGAGATAATACCAATTGATTTTGACGGACTGATGGAAAGCATTGCAAATGCAGTTCAAAATGCGGACACAATCCACAAGAAGGAAGCTGAGCATATTGTGCCAGAGATTTTGCAGGGGAATATTGTAGAAAATTTAAAAGAAAAGACAAACGAATTTTTCCATGAAATATGCGATATGAATCCATCAGAGATTGAGGATACCGTAAAATGTCATGTGCAGGCGCAGTTAGATGAAGCTGGCATTGATGCGGAGATTGTGGATGTGGCAGTAGCAGGAAGCCGCTGCCGGGGATTGGCATGAATGACGAGGAACGGTGGTTCAAAAACACGAGCGGACTGGATGCGGAGGGGCTGTGTAAAGCCTATGCGGAATGTGATAAGCCTTTCGTTGAGATGGGAAAATATGGAGAACGGATAGAAGCGGCAGACCATGCCTATATTGAGCAGGGCAAAAAGCTGGACTTCTCCATAGAGTTCAATGAGGAAACGAACCAGATTACCATATTTGACGGGGAATATTTTACATGCAAAGGGCTGCGGGAAACATTATTCTCAGGACAGGCAGAACCGGAAATGACGCTGACCGTGGCGGAGTGCAGCGAGTTTCACAGTTTCGGGGAATTTCATGAGAATATTGCGACAGTAGAGGAAGCTATTGCAGTCTGGAAACAGATACCACCAGAGCGCATGAACGGTATTCAACCCCAACCAATACATATTTTAACCGGAAAACGATTTGAACTTGACGTTTTAGATTATATTCCTGAAATAAAAAATAGTCCGCAGGCAATAGAAGTGATTGCGGAGCTTATGGCTAAGGTTATGCCTTTGATGCCGGATATGAAGATTGAGGGCGATATCAGTGAGGATTTGGAAGCCAAACTATGGGAAAAACGTATGCCAGATTTGACACCTGCAGAACAGCTTGCGGTGGAGATAGACCGTTTTATTTATAGCTATGATACGAATGGTTATTATGACAATCACCAGAGTATGACAGAAAATGTATCGGAGATTTCATTCATGCTTGGGCAGGGAGATGTAGAACACCTGATAGAATGGTTGAGTGAAGTCATTGCTGCGGAAACTACACCAGAGAAAACACAGAGGGCGAATGAGCTGCTTGAAAAGCTGGCTGAATACAAGCCCCTTGCGAAGATTGAAGACAATGCCATAAATGGCATGGAGGAACAGAACTTCAACATGGTGGATAATATCCTGAACAATGGCGCAGGAGAGAAAGCACAGAAAGAGGAAAATAAAAAGGCTGGCGCAGCTGCACGCCGCAAAACTTTTTACCGTGCAGTATAACTGGGGGCAGTTTATCGGCATAAAGAATTTCTAAAACAGACCACAGCCATCTTTGAAGTTTAAACGGTTCATTGTATAATAGATGCAGGGAATGGAGGAATTGATATGTCAAAAAAGAAAAATCGTCCACATGGGTATTACTGTAAAATATGCGGTGAATATAAAACAAATGAAAAATTTTCAGAGAAAGCTCATGCAGCCCATATCTGCAAAGCTTGTTCCCGTCTAAGCGCATCGGAGAAAGTGGCGGCAATGGATATTAACAGGCTGATGACTTTCCCGATGCGGCGGCTTTCAGAGAGTGAGAAGAAATGGCTGAAAGCTAAAATAAAGGATGAACGTCCAGAAGTGGCAGATACGGCACAAGAGATTTACAATGTATGTTTTCCCTATGCAGAGCGCAATGCAATGAAGAAGCAGCTTATCATCAATACATTGTCTTTTGAAATACATACAGAGGTTTATGATGAGTACGGAGATATGGAAATGACTGACCGTCTTTTTACCATTGACAGGAAAAGTCGTGTCCTGACCATGATGGATTTCCATGCAGACAGCAGTGAGCAGTCTATTGTTCTGGAGGGCGGGAAGATAGCGAAGCTGCTGCGGTATATTGTACATACGCTGGAAATATTTATGTGGGAGCAGGACTATTGCCTGTGTTCTGATAATGAAGATTATGACCCGTTTCTTGATGGAGAAGAAGATTTTTTTATGGACGATTTGGAGGAGGAATTGGAAGTACAGCTCCCCAAGAAACCGGAGGACAGACCGTCATGGCGGATGCAGGTGGAATATAGCAATCATACTGTACAGGATACTTCAAGTTATGAGGATTATATGGCGGAGCGTCCAGAGGAGTTGTATTTTTCATTGTCAGAATATTTTGAGCCGGAGGATGAAGAATTTTGATTTTTATTCAATGAAATACAGGAGCAGTAAAGCAGCAGATTTGTTTTATAAAAAACAGTCTGCTGCTTTTTTTGTGGAAATGGAAAATCAGAAGAATATTTTTTTATAATGGATTGTCTTTTTATTGTGTAGCGAGGCTGTCGCAATAAGCTTTGATGATACAAGATATTGTACAAAACGCAGTATAGTATCATGCTATCTTGTATATATTTTTCTTAATGCGACAGACCCGCCGCAGAAAAAGAATTTGTATCATAAACGAAAAGGAATGGAGGAATTGACACTATGGAATATGGATATGTGCGCGTGTCCAGTTTGGATCAGAACGAGGACAGGCAGATGACAGCCCTGCGGGATGCGGCAGTGCCTGAAAAGAACATTTTTACGGACAAGCAGTCCGGCAAGGATTTTGAGCGTCCCGGCTATCAAAAACTGATGAAAGTCCTGAAAGAGGGAGATCTTCTGTACGTATTGAGCATCGACCGTCTTGGGCGCAATTATGAGGAAATACAAAAACAGTGGCGTATTCTTACCAAAGAAACAGGCATCGACATCTGCGTGCTGGACATGCCGCTGCTGGATACCAGAAACGGCAAGGATTTAATGGGAACATTTATTGCAGATCTGGTGCTGCAGATATTATCCTTTGTGGCGCAGAGTGAGCGGGAGAATATAAGGAAGCGTCAGAGCGAAGGGATTGCCGCAGCAAAGGCAAGGGGAGTACGTTTCGGAAGACCTGAAAAGGAAGTTCCAGACGATTTTGAAAAGATTGTAAGAAATTGGGAACAAAAAAAGCAGTCTTTTGAAGAAACGCTGAAACAGTGCAGCATGAGCAAGACTACCTTTTACCGCAGGCTGCGGGAATACAGAATGCTTCATAAGCACAACAAAAACAGTTCCAAAAAGTGTACTTTTTGACAATATCCTTATTAGACTAAATCATAACCTGTTGAAACCTCAATTTATGAAAAATGAAAAAATAAACTGACTTAACGGTGGAAAAACTCGGAAATCTGCAAAAAGTACTTGCAATCTGTCGTTTTTTTATGTATAATATTTTCGTTGTAGACAGTTTCAAAAAGTACACTTTTTGACAATACCTGACTCGGAGAACGGAGGAAACGTCTGTGTCTGCGGAAAATATAAAAACAGAAACTGCGCAGCAGTACAGTGGCGATGACGCCCTGCCGCAGCATGGTGGAAAGATAGGTAAGTCGGTGCACCAGTACAGCAAAGGAAAAATCAGCAGTGAAAACATGGATGTGCTCATGGATATAGGGCACGGGTGCATGGTGACCAGAAATTATATTTACCAAAGATACGGGGGCATCAAGAGCCTTGTAAAAGTGTATTCGGGCTATGGTGTTGATTCGGAAGTCAGGTCAGCAGGGTTCCGGGAAAAAATAGGTCTTCCCAGTGTGTATTTTTCCGCATCCGTGAACAGGGCGTTAGGCGATATCAAGATTATGTGGGCGCAGGTCAGGAACGGCATAAACGATGCAGTCAGCAGAAATGAACGGTTTTCACCGGAGGACAGGCATTACATTCGCTTTGTACTGAAAACGGACGTCTGCTATTGGAATATCCTGAATGGAAAATCGATGCCGCTGCCTGAAAAAATACAGCCCGGATATGAAAAAGTCATTGCTGAGCTTGGCGGCGGGAGAAGCCAGCGCGTTAAGAATCTCAATAGATATCTTTGCAGGCAGACGAGAAAGCGGCTGCGCAGGCAGCACACAGACAACAGACTGCGTTTTACTATAAAAAAGCAGGGATACAGATACGGTGAGTTGAATGGGGAACACGGCATATTTCTTGCGACAAAGATAAACCGTCAGAGAGTGTTTATACCACTGACGGACGCAAATGTTTATGACAGGATGCTCGACATCAGTTTAAATCCGAAGAAAAAGAGTGTCGAAATCATCATACCGATTTTTGTAAATACACAAAAACATGAGGATTATATAAATGAAATCGGCATCTCACTCGGGTTATGGAACATGATTACGACAAATACCGGAAACGTATATGGCGGTAATTTTGGAAAAATGCAGCAGGAAATCTCCCGGTTTATATTAGAAGAAAATTATCGGGAAAAACCAGAAAACATATCAGATACGCAAAACTATCAGACACGTAAGAAAAAAATGGACGCGGCGCTTAAAAACTACGTAAACATGGAAATCAACAGGATGCTTGAACAGGAAAAACCCAAGGTGGTCTATATGGCAAAACTTCCGCGCAATCCGGGTATGCATACTTCTGCCAGACATCGTGATGCCAAGCAGCTTACAAAAGGAACAGGCGACACCCATCTGCTCAGAATGTGGAAGAAAGGCTTTGTGACAGAAAGGTTACAGTGGAAATGCCAGAAAAACGGTATCAAACTTGTAGAAGTAATCGGTAAGGGAATTGGCAGGGAATGCAGTTCATGTGGGCAGAGCGGATATACAGCCGGTGAAAAATTTAAGTGTCCTGTCTGCGGATTCGAGGAAAATAAAAAGATAAACGGTGCAAGGAATGCTCTAAACAGAGGGCAGACCGGAAGAAAATTAAATAAAAAATGGTCAGGTGATACGCCTGGAAGATAAACCGGCTGGGAAGCATGGTTTTACCCTGGCTTTGCGAAGTGGGGACTGTGGCGGGTGGTATCTTGATATAAAAGACAAAATGGCGTTGGGGATATGCAAAAACAGGTACGCCAGTGCTGTGTGAACTCGTTACTGTACGGCTTAGGATTTTGAACCGTGGCTGTATGGAAAATCTACGCAAGCGTTGATTGAGAATGGCATGGTACGAAGCCGTTCCAAACGGAACGGCACCGCCTTGACAGACGGCTGTGATTCCCTATATATCCATTGAAGGAAAAGGTTCGCGCAGCGTACTTTTTCCATATGCTACAGTGCGCATGACAGATGAATGCCGTGCGCGGATGCTGTGGCAGATGGGGTTGTTATTGCAATTGAAGTAACAGTTTAATAGGCATACGCATTTACTGTGTATGCTGTGCGAAAACATATAGTAGGCACAAATCCATTTTTAAAGGTGATTTTGTATGGATCGGTGTTTGCAGCTATGGAGGTACGGAATAGGTACGAATTTAGAATGATTGTTTTGTAAGTGTGGCGCTGCAAATGTAGCGAATATTTACAGTTACAGCAAAAGAAATGGCAGGATGGAATATGAGAAAGGCGCAGAAACGGCAGATAGAAGAAACAATCAGGCAGATGGAAGAAGCCCATGATGAGATAAAACGGTGTATAGAAAAGAGGATTGCCGTACAGGCTGGGGAACTTCTGGCAGACTGTCAGAACGCCGCAGTTGCTATAGGTACCCTGATTGAGGAGACGGAAGGGGAAGGACATTCTACAGTAAAGGTTTTAGAGGAATACTGTGAACTGGTTTATCAGATTCATGAGGAGTTATTGTCCGACAGCAATATAAACAACATCAATTGCGTTAATACAATTAACGCGAATAAAGTATATAAATCCCTGCGGCAGAAACTGATTAAGGCATCAAACAGTATCATAAACAATATAAAAATTCGGACGGAGGCAGTATTCCTCCCATACAAGGCAAGTATGTGGGATTCTTTGGAAAGCGTCTGGAAGGCGGCGGATGCCGACCCTAACTGTGACGCATATGTGATACCTATCCCATATTTTGATAAAAACCCTGATGGGAGCTTTAAAGAGGAGCATTACGAAGGAAACCAGTATCCGAATTATGTGCCAGTAACACATTATGATACATTTGATTTCGGGAAACATATGCCGGATGTGATTTATATTCACAACGCCTATGATGACTGGAATCTGGTTACAAGTGTACATCCGGACTTTTATTCACGGAATTTGAAGAACTATACAGAAGAACTAGTTTATATCCCATATTTCGTGCTGGGTGAGATTGATCCTGATAACGAACAGGCAGTGGAAGGAATGAAGCATTTCTGTTTTATGCCGGGAATTATCAATGCGGATAAAGTAATCGTACAATCAGAGAATATGAAAAAAATTTATGTCCGCGAATACTTGAAAGCAGCAAAAGGACATGGATTTACGGGAAAACATCTGGATAGGGCGTATCTGGAGAGGAAATTTTTAGGAACAGGATCGCCAAAGATAGATAAAGTGCTGAATACAAAAAAGGAAGATTTGGAGATACCGGATGAATGGTTGAAAATTATAAAAAAGCCGGACGGAAGTTTCAAGAAGGTGGTTTTTTATAATACGGGGATTAGTGCTTTGCTTCAGTATAGTGAAGATATGCTTGTTAAACTGGAGTCTGTGTTTGGAATTTTTAAGGATTACAAAGATGAAGTTGCGCTTCTATGGCGTCCACATCCGCTGATAAAAGCAACCATAGAATCCATGCGCCCCTGGCTGTGGGAATCATATCAGAAGATAAGGGACAGATACATAGAAGAAGGATGGGGAATATATGACGACACGGCTGACATTGACAGGGCAATTATGATAAGCAGCGCATATTATGGGGATCCAAGCAGTGTGGTGCAGATGTATCAAACCACAGGAAAGCCAGTTATGATACAGAATGTAGAAGTGATACAGAATATAGAAACAGGAGTCTGATGATATGAATTATATTATTGTGCAGGCAGGAGGTAAGGGTACCCGCCTGAAGCATTTAACTCAAAATAAACCGAAAGCGCTTGTTCCTGTAGGGAATCTGCCGATGTTGTTCTATCTGTTTGGCAGATATCCTGATAAGCGTTTTGTTATCATAGCAGATTATAAAAAGGAAGTCATGCACGAATATCTGGAAGCGTTTGCGGCTGTAAAATACCAGATCGTGGACGCAGGAGGGACAGGCACGTGCGCAGGAATAAGGCAGGCGGTAGATTTAATTCCAGACGGAGAACCTTTCATGCTGGTATGGTCGGATTTGATACTCCCGGCAGACTTGAAGATGCCAGAAGAATACGATGACAGTGGAATAAATACAACACTGCAAAAGGATTACATAGGTATTTCGCAGACATTTCCCTGCCGCTGGTCGTACAGGGATGGACAGTTTATAGAAGAAAGCAGCATGGAATACGGCGTGGCAGGTTTTTTTCTTTTTACGGAAAAAGCAAAGATAGCGGATGTACCAGAAAGCGGGGAACTGGTACGCTGGATGCAGGGAAGGCAGATGGAATTTGAAAAATTCGGGCTTGCAGGGACAAGAGAGTTTGGCTTAATAGAGGAGTATGAGAAATTAGAAACCGAAAAATGCCGTCCGTTCAACCGTATAACCATAAAGGAAAACCGGGTTATCAAGGAAGGCATTGATGAACAGGGTAAGCGGCTGGCAGTAGAGGAATGCGCATGGTATGAGAAGGCAAAGGAGTTAGGTGTTCCAGCATTGCCAGAGATATATGAGGTAAATCCTTTAGAAATGGAGCGCATCAAGGGTAAAAACATTTACGAGTATCAGCCTGCATATGGACAAAAGCAGGAGATTTTATTGAAGCTGACAGATGCTTTAAAACAGCTTCATGCTTCTGAAAAAATTCCGGCAGATAGTTTTAGCTGCAGGGAGGCATATTTTAACAAGACCTTTGAACGTATCAGAAAAATCAGGGATTTAGTACCGTTTGCCAATGAGAGGAGCATTGTAGTAAACGGAAGAAAGTGCAGGAATGTATTTTTCCATAAAAGAAAGCTGGAAGAAAAGCTGGCAGGGCTGTCTTGTAATAACTTTTGTTTTATCCACGGTGACTGTACCTTTTCAAATCTGATGCTGCGGGAGGACGGTAGCCCCGTGCTGATTGACCCGAGGGGATATTTTGGTTATAAGGAATTGTATGGTGATCCGCTGTATGACTGGGCGAAACTGTATTATTCTATTATCGGAAATTATGACCAATTCAACCTGAAACGTTTCCGGCTCTCCATCGGACAGAACGCAGAGGAGGGCGTGGAGCTTCAGATTGAATCGAATCATTGGGAGGATATGGAAGCAGACTTCTTTGCAATGACAGGAACAAAACCAGAGGAGATCAGGCTGCTCCATGCGGTTATCTGGCTGTCACTGACAACGTATGCGTGGCAGGACTATGATTCAATATGCGGCGCATTTTACAATGGGCTATATTATCTGGAGGAAGTGTTATGACAACATACTTTGAGCGGCAATTAAGGGAATTTGACCACGCTATTCATTCTATGGATATGAAACTGTTTGAACGGTGGGTAAAGGAAGGGGCAGAAACCTTAAAAAATGGGCATAAGATTATTGCATCCGGCTTAGGAAAGAATGTTCCCGTCTGCGAAAAATTTGTGGGTTCTATGCAGTCGCTGGGGCTGGAAGCATGTTTCCTCAACACTAACTCTGCCGTGCATGGCGATATGGGCGTAGTAAAGGAAGGGGATATGGTAATTATCCTTACAAAAAGTGGGGAAACGGAGGAATCCATTTATCTTGTAAGGCTTTTACAGGAGAGAAACGTGAATATGTGGCTTTTGACCTTCAATAAAGACAGTACGCTTACACAAAAAATCCCAAACAGCATTGTGTTGGATTTATGGCACGAAGGGGATATGTGGAACATTATGCCAAATAACTCCACGACGCTGAACCTGATTGTGCTGCAGGGGTTGGTGATGAAAATAGCTTCGACATTAGAGCTTCCGATTGAGGATTTTAGGAAGAATCATCCGGGAGGGGCGATTGGACAGAAATTGAGGTGAATGGCTATTATGGAAGGACTGATCTGCGCATGGCATGGAAGGAATATCTGGAGAAGGCTAAAAATAAAATATCGGATTAACTATGACTGTGTTGTAATCATTCTGACAGAGCAGGATGAGGAATGGAATAAAACGGCGTTAATGCATCTACCAGATTACATGAAACGAAAGAGCGCGAAAAAGGCTTTGGTATTTTATACGGAAAATTGCACATTAAAATATTTGGAGTCTTATATGACAGACAATATTCAGATGTTCAAGATGAAAAAACTGCAAGTACGACGGTTGCTCCGCTATTATTGCCTATATCGTTTCTTTGACAATATTGTTTTCTTTTCATTGGAAGAGCCGAAGGACAATAATAGCAGGGAGATTCTATCCCATGAGGAAATCACGAAAGAGGAATTGATATGTTTGGGATTTTATTGTTTGCGGTGTGTTCCGAACGGTAAGGCGAAGGGAGCGGTCTATGTATGAATATGAGTGGAAACTTGTAAAAAAAACGGTGCAAAAGTACCGAAAAACGAAACAAGGACATGGTTCTTTGCATACTCCCGTTTACGTTTTTGGCGTCAGTGAGCGGACATATCACATCATAAGGGAACTGTCGTGGAAGGGAATCAAAGTAAAAGGTGTGCTTGACAATGACTGGAAAAAGCAGGGAATGTATTGCTGCGGAATTCCGGTTGTATCAGTAAATACAATTGAAAAAGAAGTAAAATCCAGTGTGGATATTTTCATTATGTCCCCGTTTTGGCGAGAAATGGAAAAACAACTTATGGAAACAGGCATACGAAAACGACACATATATGTGATTAAAGCTATCAAGGGAATCAAAACGGTTTTTGCTATGAGGAGTCTGCATGTCTATATGGGGAAAACGGTTTATAGAGCACTCAGGAAGAAGTATGGCATCAACACAAAAATATTTCTTTGTCCCTATACAGGAACGGGAGATATTTATCTGATTGGGACATTTTTACAGCAATATATCAGACAAAAGCAAATAGAAAATTATGTGCTTGTTGTTGTCAGCACAGCCTGTAAAAAAGTTGCGAATTTGTTTGATATAAAAAAAATAGAACAGCTTCCTTCCACGGATGTCTGTTCAAGGCTGATTTCCTATTATATGACGGAACCGGAGCAATGTGATATGGAAATCCTGAATGATAGTTGGGGGGAAATCTATACAAACCCAACACAGTGGATTCGGGGATATAAGGGACATAATTTTACGGAGATGTTTCGAAAATATGTGTTTCGGCTTTCGGATGATACAATGCCGCAGCCACCAACATTGAAAAACGTGGACGATCAGATAGACGAAATTTTCACAGAGTATGAGCTTGTGAGGGGAAAAACAGTTATCCTCTCTCCTTATGCGACGACTCTTGCAGATTTGCCAAAGCATTTTTGGGAGGCACTCGTAGTGGCTCTGCAAAATAAAGGGTATGCTGTGTGTACCAATAGCTGCGGGGAAAAAGAACCTGCTATAGCGGGAACATATGCGGTTTTTTTTCCATTGAATATTGCTCCACAAGTGGTGGAGGCAGCGGGGACATTTATTGGTGTCAGGAGTGGATTCTGCGATGTGGTAAGCTGTGCGAAAGCGAGAAAAGTGATTCTGTATGATAAAAATAATTGGTTTTATAATTGCAGTGCATATAAATATTTCAGCTTGAATGACATGGGACTGTGCAATGATGCGGTTGAGCTGGAATATGAAGGGGATTTTCAAAGGCTGCGCACTGAAATCCTAAATTTATTTTAAAACGGAGGAATGGATGAATGAACAGAAAACATTTGCATGTGATTAATGAGCTGCCACATATTTACGAATTGGAAGATATGATGGAATTTTGCGGAAAGTATCAAAAGTTGTATATTTATGGATATGCGTTTCAGCAGGAAATGCTGCTGAAGTATTTTGATATGTGCGGTATAAGGATTGACGGATATGTTGCGACATGGGCTCCGAAGGAAACACCCTGTTTTTGTTATAGGGAAATGCCAATAAAACTGATGGAGGATGTGATACAGGAGGAAGGAGCAGGGATTATCGTTGCGTTGTCAGACCGATACTTTAATGGGATTATCCCCAAATTCCGAGAAAAAGGGTTTCAGGATTATTTTATCATGTCGGAGTTTAATAAGCGCGCGATTGCCAATCAGGTTAGACCGAGAGAACGCGAGGAGATGGCTTTTGAAGTTAGTTTGGCGGATCATTGCAATATGTCCTGCCAGATGTGCGACCACTATTCGCAACTTTCCGAGCCGCATTTTCTGGATTTTGAACAATTTGAGAAGGATATTCAACGTCTGGGAGAATTGTATGACCATGATTTGGGATATATTGCGCTTTTGGGCGGTGAACCTTTGCTTAACCATGACATTATTCGTATTATCAAGGCAGTGCGCAGGGAATTCCCAGACTGTGAACTGATTATACTGACGAACGGTACGCTCCTGCTGAAATGGGAGGATATGCCGGAAGGAAATCTGTGGCAGGTATGCAGGGAATATAATGTCCATATCACAGTGACAATATACCCAATCCATTTGGATTATGAGGCGCTTGAGAGAAAGGCCGCGGAATATGGAGTGTCTTTAAAGATGTCATCGGATATTCACGCTGCGGATCCGACAAAGATTGTGAAAATTTCCGACAAGCATACGCTTGATTTGGGAAAAGGTGTTGATAAGTTTTATTGTGTGAATTGCCTGTATTATAACAAGTTTAATGTACTGAAAGACGGACGGATCTATATGTGCCCGATTGCGGCACATAGTGATATTTTCAATCAAAGCTTTCATCAGAGCCTTGAACTTTTGGAGAAAGATTCCATTGACATATATAAGATAGACAGTTGGGAAGATATCGCTGCGTTCAGCTCTAATTATGTGCCGTTTTGCAGCTACTGCGATTTAAAGCATTGGGGACACGCGTCACAGTGGAAGCCGAGCACTAAGCAGATAAATGAATATGTCTGATTCGGAGGAATATTTATGGAATATTTTGAAACGGGATCAAGGCTGAAAATACCACAGATTGGTTTGGGAACCTATGATTTGAAAGCGGATGCGATATGTAATGCAATTAGGGCGGGCTATACGCTTCTTGACACTGCGTGGCAGTATCGCAATGAGAGTGAAGTCGGCTGTGCGGTGAGGAAAAGCGGAATCCGGCGGGAGGAAGTTGCTATTACTACCAAGGTGTGGACAGAAGATATCCGCCGGGGCAGGGTGAGGGAAGAATTGGAAGAAAGTCTGAAAGCACTCCAGACAGATTATGTGGATCTGTATTTAATCCACTGGCCAGCCATTGGATTTGAGCGGGCATGGGAAACAATGGCACGGCTCAAGGAAGAAGGCAAGGTCAGGGAAATCGGTGTGTGCAATTTTGAACCGCACCATTTTGAGGAACTGGAAAGCGTTTCAGGGATTGTGCCGGTTTTAAACCAGATAGAATCGCATCCATACTTTCAGAATACAGAGCTGGTTCAATATTGCAAAGAGAAAGGCGTATTAGCACAGGCATGGTGTCCGCTGGGTGGTTCTTGCAGTAAGCTAACGGAGGATCCTGTCTTTGGAGAGCTTGCTAAAAAGCATGGGAAAACGCCAGCGCAGATTATATTGAGATGGCATCTGCAACGCGGTGTGTGGATTATCCCGCGTTCTGGGAATCAGGAACGCCAGAGGGATAATAAGGAGCTGTTTGACTTTGCGCTGGATGATGCGGATATGGAGCAGATTGACAGAATGGATACCGGACATAGGATAGGAGCGGATCCGGATTGCTTCAATTTTTAAGATATACTGACAACGAAATATAGTAGCGTGAGCTGTGGTATCGGCGCGTGAATGCAGATTTTGAAAATGTAGGCATTGCTATGCGAAGATTATGAACAGCTGGCAATAAACTCAGAAAGAGGAGTGTTTCTATGAAAAGTTTTGGATTAATTGAGCAGTACAAAAATTATGTGAGGGATCTTACAGGAAGAAAATTGGTGCTTTTTGGAGGAGGAGCAGAATGCTTTTCGGTAATTAACAATTACTATAGGGCTGGGGAAGTTTATGAAATATGGGATAGTAATCCTAACAAGTGGGGAAAATCCATATATTCCATTCCGATTAAGCAGCCCCCATGTGATTTGTCCACTTGCGATGCTGAAAAATATGTTGTACTGATTACTCCACAAGATGCAAATGCATTTATTCAAATATGTGATTTTTTACATCAAAATGGCTTTTATCATGTATATCCATCAGGTATATTAACCTGTGCTGATACCACATGGCGATATAGGCCTGACTATGGCAGAAAGTTTCATGAATTTGATACCTATACTCTTTTTTGCGAAAATGAAGATAAGATAAGGTATGCCAGGGGGTTGTTTGTCGAGGAGAAATCTGTATATATTTACGATCAGCTTGTTGAGAAGGCAAAGTATAATATTGGTGGATACAAGGAATTGTGTGAAAATCTGTATGGACAATATTTTTATGAAGATTTTTTAACTTTTGGCAAGGAAGAAGTATTTGTTGATGCGGGAGCCTTTCACGGTGAGGATACGATTAAATTCGCGAAAGCACTTGGGGGAGCAGAGAATTTGAAGAGATCCTATCTTTTTGAACCGGATGAAGTTAATTACGGGGAGTGCGCAAAAGAATTGTGTAAATTCTTTTCCATTTATCAATTGGATTTTGATAATGGAATAGCAGAATGTGAGAAGTTTACTTTATTGAGAAGAGGACTTTACGATAAGCCAGGTTGTTCTTCCTTTGCAAGTTACTCTGAGTCTTCAGCAATTTCAAAGGTTTATGGTGTTGAAAAAGGCGGCGGCATATCCTTAGTACGACTTGACGACGTTATACCGGAATGGGAAAAAGTTACATATATCAAGATGGATATTGAAGGATCAGAAATCCCCGCTCTGGAGGGAGCTAGAAATATTATTACAAAGCATAAACCTAAATTAGCCATTTGTTCTTATCATATGCTTGATGATTTGTGGAACATACCAATGAAAATACATGAGATATGTCCTGATTACAAGTTTTACATACGGTGTCATACGCCTGTATTATATGACAAGGTTTTGTATGCAGTGATGGAATGAGGATAATTGTGAAAATTATAATATCTAAAGATTTTATATATAACGCTTGACTGTGATTTGAAACAGCATACGACAGGAGAGTAAGTATGGAAAATTTTTTAAGCTTGGACGGCTGTAAGCTGACATTTGATGGAAGCTGCAAGGCAGAAGGGAAAATATGGTTTGCTGCAAACGAATTTAATGCGCTTTGTTGTGTGGAGGAAGGTAGCTGCGAGGCATGTTATGTGGGTTCAATACCAGGCGAGGATATATTTGCAAAGTATTTATACGCTGATATCAAATACTTTCAAGGGAAATTGTATCTGACACCGCTTGTGGCAGATGAGATTGTCGTTTACTGTATAGAAACAGGCAAATTTCAAACAATCACATTGGAAACTGCCCATACTTTTGTTGCTAATCCATATATTTCATGGCTGAAATTCATAAAGTCAGTAATTGTCGGTGAAAGTCTGTATATGCTCCCGCGAAGCTATCCAGCAATCATTGAAATGGATCTTATTACGCAGCAGTTGACATACCATACGCAGTGGCTTTCTGATATTCAAGGAAAAACCGTGAACAGAGATGCACTTTTTTGGACGGACTATGTGGTAAAAGGCAGCCAGTTGATTTTACCGTCGGCGATTGCCAATGTGGTTTTTTCATTTGATACAATTACAAAAAAATTCAGCGTTATATACAGCGGAAATCAACCAGTCTGTTATTCCGGCATATCAGAAATACAGGACGGCATATTGCTGTCTGAGCGTAATAGTGGGAGATTAAAACTGCTGGATTTATCGAGGAACAGACTTATACCATATGAAAAGATGCCAGAAGGATTTAGAGCACATGAGATAATAGGCTATCTGGATTTTTTGCAGATAGAGGACAATATATTTGCAATTCCGTGGTGGGGCAATATGTTGCTTCAGATTGTTCCTGCGACTGGGGAGATCCTGCCGGTAAAAAATTATGATGAGGAACGCGGTGAAAACAAAGACGTAGCAGTGCGTCGTGCGTGGGTATATAATGGGAAAATGTATTGCATGAATAATTTTACCGGAGAAATAGATGTTTTTCAGCAGAATGGTGCCTTTGAAAAATCATTTGCTGTCACTGTTTCGGAAAATTTTACCCATAATATGGAAAAAAATATGATTCATAATAAAACGCAGATGTTTGCGGAAAGTAATATTTTTCCATTGAAAGGATATTTAAGCTATATTTTGAATAATGGTGCGGAGGATGTAAAACAGGGACAATATTTTTGATAAGTAAATGAAACCAAAGCAATTTAGAAAGGAGTATGAATGGTGAGAAATCTTGATGACTATTTGGTAAATTTGGATGACGATATTTTTTTTGCGCATTGGAAGCTGCATAAAAATGGGGCGATTTTGCTTGTTCTCGATGAAAATGGTGATTTTTGGGGCATTGCTACTTTTCGGGAACTGAGGCGCACCTACGTGGATAGAACATTACAGAAAGTCGGTGATATTTATAATGCTAATTGCAAGTACATAGTTCATGAGAATGAGGAATTGGATTTTTTAAAGGCAAGGAGCCTATTCCTTGATTTTCCGAATATTTTTCATATTCCAATTATTGATAAGGAAAAACATATCTGGGATATTATATCGAGGGAACGGGCATTTTGGAAAACGTATTATATACAGGAGAGGCTTCCCCGTATGCATTACGCTTATTGCATCTATAATGCTGCGCAGGAGGCTAAGGCACTGGGTTATGATAAATTCAGCGTTCTGGAGTTTGGTGTTGCTGGTGGTAACGGTCTTGTAAATTGTGAGTTTCATGCAAGGGAGATAGAGAGGCTATTTAATATTGGCATTGAGATATATGGATTCGATTCTGGTGAGGGGCTTCCAGAGAAGAATATGGGTTATAAGGACATGGTGAATCTCTGGCCGGGAGGAAGTTATAAAATGGACATAAAGAAGCTGGAGGAACGTCTGCGCAAGGCGAAACTGGTTTTAGGAAGCTTACAGGATACGACAGGATATTTTTTGGACAAGTACTGCCCCGCACCGATAGGTTGTATATTGGTGGATGTTGATTATTATTCATCTACCCTTCCGATACTAGATTTTTTAAAAAACGAAGATTCCGCTTTCATGCCTAGAATCTATATGTATTGGGACGATATCATTGTGGGATATGAGTTTCAAGGGGAAAGTCTAGCGATAAAGGAATTTAATGAAAGAAACAGTCAGCTAAAAATTTCCCCTGAAACGCTTTATTATCAGGATTATCGCGCTAGGATAAAAATATGTCATCGGTTTTCACACACATTATATAATAGGAAAGCAAGCGTTTTTGATGGCAGGACAATGGATGTTTCGGAATATGAACTCCCATTGGAGCCAAATGTGAATTAACTTAATTAACCTGATAAATTGCTTACAAGGAAGATTAATGCTACACCCAGCAGTAAATTGAAAAAGAATATGAGAGTACATGATATAGAAGATTTATTACGTGATTATGACAAAGTTTTTTTGATAACAGAAAGCAGATACATAAAGATGTTGGCAGAAGATACAGGGAATGCCAGAAAGGTCATTGGATTGCTACCAATTCCCCCGACGGGGGATATGCCGTTTGGTTTCATTGCGGTTGACGAAATACAATGTTCGAAACTCTTAAAGCTATACCATACATACGAATTTTCCGATCGTTTTCAGGTTATTACGGAGAATAGCTGCTATGGAGGTCTTGACAATTATGTAAAGACAGGGATTTTAACGCCAGAGGAGGCAGGAAAAGCTGTGTTAATGTAGGAACAATGGGGATATTGTATGGATAAAGTGCATTATGAAGAAATGGTGAAAGCGATAGATGGACTGACAGCACATTGTTTGTTGCAGGACAGAAAAATTTATGTGTTTGGGCATTGTAATGCCACAGAGGAGCTTGTCGATCTGCTAATGGAGAAAAATTTCACGATAAAGGCGATTCTGGATAATAACACGGCGAAGCATGGCAGTAGTTATCGGGGCATACCCATCACTCTGCCAGAAACTATATTGTCGGAAGATGCTGCACATACGATTGTCTGCATTGTGGCAAGGGCGTATGCGGCGATGAATGCGCAGCTTAGAAATCTTGGGTTTGCTGGGGATGTGGTAAAGCTGGTGGATTATAACAGCTATGCGGAGTATTCCCTTTCAGAGGATACTATGCTGAGAATGTGGCAGCGTGTGGAGAGGGGAATCCAGCTGAAGAAGAAGATGGAGCAAAAATATCCGGGAGCTTTCAAGGTGCTTTGTCCCTTCTGCGCATTGGGCGACGTGTTCCTTACCGTGTCCTATCTGCCGTATTTTGTGAGGAAACGTGGGATAGACGGGCAAGATATTGTTTTTTGCATAATTGGCTCTGCCTGCAGAGAGGTAGTAAGATTGTTTGGGGCAGAAAAGCGTGTGGAGTGTTTTTCACAGAAGGATATGGATGAGCTGGTGCAGGCGTGCTTGTATACGGAGGACGAGGCTTTCTTTATCGCCCATCAGGATCGCCCCTATATGGTAAATCTGCATAAGGCATTGTATTTGAAATGTATTCCGCTTGAAATCATTTACCGATGCGGGGTTTTTGGGTTACCGGTAGACACGGAGCCCATAAAACCGGAAAATCTGCAGGTATATCCAGGCTTGGAGCAGATTGAAAAAGGGAATGCGGTTGTTTTTTCACCTTATGCGAAGTCTATCACATCATTGCCGGAGGATGTGTGGGCTGTAATCGTTTCTGACTATAAAGCTAAGGGATACCAGTGTTTTACAAACGTGGCAGGAGAGGAGAAGCCATTGGCTGGAACGACAGGAATTAGCCCGATGTTATCACAGGTGCAGTCCCTTGTGGAGTGGGCGGGGACGTTTGTAGGAATCCGCAGTGGGCTGTGTGATGTTCTGAAATATGCGGCTTGTGATAAGACGGCACTTTTCCCAGATTATTATTACTGTGATACGAAATGGAAGGCGATTGATATGTATGCCATTGATGGTTGGAGAAATATTGTTGTGAAGGATGGTTTTGTATGGGAGAAAAGCTGATTTTATCTACCCTGCCCAAGACATGGATTTTTGATTTGGACGGGACGGTTTTGAAGCATAATGGTTACAAATTGAACGGTAAAGATACTATTCTTGCTGGGGCGGTAGAGTTTCTGCGGGATTTGCCTGCGGAGGATAAGATTGTGATTTTCACATCACGTACAGATGAATATAGACAGATGACACTATCCTTTTTGGAAGAAAGTGGAATTCGGTTTGATGAGATTCTGTTTAATATGCCGATGGGCGAACGAATTGTGGTTAATGACAGGAAGCCTTCAGGAATAAATATGTCGGTGGCTGTGAATATGGATAGGGATAAGTTCGAAATGCCGGATATTATAAGAGAAACTTAGATTTTGCACATTTTGGGAGGAGATACAGATGAAGTTTGAATTGATGGCATCCATGATGTGTGCCAACTATGGCAATCTTGAGAAAGAAGTATGCGATTTAGACGAGGGTGGCATTGACTCGTTTCATATCGATATCATGGATGGGCGCTATGTCCCTAATTTTGCGATGTCATTAAATGATATGCGTTACATAGCCACGGCAACTAAAAAGCCACTTGATGTGCATCTGATGATCGAGCACCCGAACAACAACATTGAGATATTTTTGAATTGTCTGCGCAAGGGCGATACGGTCTATATCCACCCGGAAGCAGAATATCACCCGTCAACCACATTACAAAAAATCATCAATGCGGGAATGATTCCCGGCATTGCAGTCAATCCCGGAACAAGCGTGGAAACAGTGTTTGAAATGCTGCGTATTGTGAAAAAAGTGCTGGTTATGTCCGTGAATCCGGGAAATGCAGGACAGATGTACCTGCCATATGTCGGTAAGAAGATAGACCGGCTGCTCCTGCTCAAGGAGGAGATGCATTTCAGGGCATATTGGGACGGAGCCTGCAGTGCGGATAAAATTCTTGCGTTTGCGCCGAAAGGGATGGACGGGTTTGTGCTTGGAACAACCATGCTCTTTGGGAAAAACAGACCGTATGGAGAAACAATAAAGGAAATACGCGGTTATGGCAGGAATATGGAACAGAGGGGAAAGTAGAGTTTGCGGAGGCATGACTGATGAATGTGGCGGTAATTCTGGCGGGCGGAACGGGAAGCCGTGTAGGGCTTGAAGTCCCAAAACAGTATTATGAGTTGAATGGAAAGCCTGTTATTTCATACTGTTTACATACTTTTCTAATACATGAAAAAATCGACGAGGTGCAGATTGTGGCAGACAGGATGTGGCATGGGTATATCATGCAGCATCTTTTTGTACTGCCATGTAATGAGAAATTCAGGGGATTTTCTGCGCCGGGGGAGAACAGGCAGTTATCGGTATATCATGCGCTTGCAGATATCCGTGAGTATGCATCGGATAATGATTTTGTGATAGTTCATGATGCGGCGCGTCCCTGTGTGATGGCGACTCAGATTAAGGACTGCCTGAAAGCAGCGAAAGGACATGACGGCGCACTTCCTGTTCTGCAGATGAAAGATACTGTCTATCTCAGCGGTGATGGGAAGGCAGTATCTTCTTTATTGGACAGGGGGAAAGTTTTTGCAGGGCAGGCGCCGGAAGTGTTCCTGCTTGGTAAATATTTCGAGGCGAACAGGGTGCTTCTGCCGGATAAGATTTTAAAAATCAACGGTTCGGCGGAGCCTGCGGTCATGGCAGGAATGGATATAGTCATGATATCGGGGGATGAGGGAAATTTTAAAATTACAACGGCAGCGGATTTAAAGCGGTTCAGGGAAATTGTGCAGAAGGATAGATGCGTGGTATAGAATATTATAAAGCGTTTTTAAAACGATTCGGGAAAATCCGTATTTTCAAACAGTTCTGCAAAAGCGTTTACAACCTTTTGACAGTTTTCTCTTTCCTCATCAGTGATATAGGTCTGTTTTTTCCTCATATATACCTCCTTTTGTCGCTTAGTTAGTTGCAGGCTGTTTAAGCCGTATATCCGCTTAAAGAAATATGTCTTGCGCATAATAAATTTCTGACGTTATCAGAACGCCCAATCGGAAACCACGCTCAAATTTTATTTGTTCGTTGTAGCAGCTTTCGTCAAATAGTGTTACTACCAGTTCTTCCAGTATCGCTTTTTGTTTGTCGTTCAGCGTTTCGGCTAGCCGTTCTTGAAGTGCGGTACTTTTTTCGCATAGTTCCTGATGTTCGGGAGTGCGTCGTTTTGTTCCGCTGTCTACACGAAGCTGATCGGTCAAAAATGCTTCCAAAATATTTCCCATTTTGTTAAGAAAAAATAGCTGGGTACATGGAGCAACGTCCTATGACGGAAAGGGTACATGACGAAGATGAAAATTGACATAGCGAACATCATAGTTCTAGGTGCAAAATAATTTTTCGCATTTCAATTTATATTGAGATTGATGCAGTTAAAGGAAGTAAAAAATAGTATCTGTTTTGGAGGGGATACTGCATTTCAGAGTTGGTGTGAATCAGATCAACATGACAGGAGATAAGATAGACCTAATTTTGGAGGGAGTCAATCAATATCTGATGGAACTTGCAAGGGAACAGGCAGAAAAAGAAGTATCGGACCTTCATCAGAGAACAAAAGAAGGTATCGAAACAGCACGCCTGAATGGCAGACAGATTGGTCAGCGGAAAGGAACCACCTATGAAACTCGGAAAGCAAAAGCTGCGAAGGACATTATTCTTAGACATAATAAATCATTTGGCGGTTCTTTAACAGATGAAGAAACGATGAAACAGGCAGGAATCTCACGAAAGAGCTTTTATAAGTACAAAAGAGAACTCCGTAGTATATCTTAGGACAGCGGTTAAGATTATTGGATTGAAAATAAGGGGGAGTTGTGATAGTATGATCATAAGATAATTAATAGTTTCAAAGAGATCTGACAGAAGAAAGAAGGTGGAATTGTTGGCACTGACAAAGCAGCAGCAGAAGGATTTACAGCGTCTGGAACAGTTGAGACCAATAGATGACGATTTTATGCGCTGTCTTTTTAAGGATAATATCCCATTGGCGGAGCTTGTTTTACGCATCATTACAGGAAAAAAGGATTTGATTATTACAGACTGTGAAACACAAAAGGACATGAAACGGCTGGGAGGAGCACGGTCTGTTTGTCTGGACGCATATGGAACGGATTCAGACATGAAAAAGTACGATTTGGAAATACAGAGGGCAGACAAAGGAGCTGATCCACACAGGGCAAGATACCATTCCAGTGTACTTGATATCGAAAACCTGCATTCAGGTCAGGAGTTTCAGGAATTACCAGACACGTACACGATTTTTATCACGGAAGAAGATTTTTTCGGCATGGGAAAACCGATTTATCCGATTGAACGGATGAATCTTGCGGCAGGAAGTTTCTTTGAAGATGGGGAACACATTCTGTATGTGAATGGGGAATACAAAGGAGAATCTGATATTGGCAGACTGATGCATGACTTCAACTGTACAAGGGCAGATGATATGAAGTTTGAACTGATGGCAGAACGGACACGGTATCTGAAAGAAAATCCGAAAGGGGTGAGTGAGATGTGTAAGGTGATGGAGGATATGAGAAACGAAACATTGAAGGAAAGTGCAATAAATACAGCTAAACGAATGATAGCAATGGGGAAGTACGCATTGGAAGAAATAGTTAGTATTTCTGGACTTTCTCTTGATGAAGTAAAGGAATTACAGGCAGATAAAAATTAATAATTATACCTTTGGGACTGGAAACTTGTAAAATTATAAGGTTTCCAGTCCATTATTATGGATGTTATGATGTCTACGGCTTCCTTTAAAGGCCACCAGTCACCAGCAATAATTGTTTTGTTGATATACTGTGTGACAGCTTCACGACAGCTTGAGTGAGAGAGCAGATCTTCATATTTTCTAAATTCGTGACCTGTAACAGATTTCATTTTTCTGGAAAGTGAATATAGTTTGAACCATTTATACTGGACTTCAAAACGGATAATGTTATACGCAGCGTCAAGTGTCGTTTGGGGAATTTGTGATTCCCCATATAGTATCTTTTGTCTGGAAAGTTCTTGTAACTGCATATATTTGCTATAGCAGTTGATGTGGACAGAATTATTTATTAAACTATAATTGAGCAAATTTGAAATTTTACCCAAATTACTTATAATGATTAAAAAGTAAAGACATCATCCCCCTTTTGGGTGTATACTGTTTTCGTCACCAAAACAAATACCCAATAAAGGATGATGCCTTATGGAAAATAGTATATACCATTCAGATTTGCTTTACAACTGTTTTATAAAATTAAATTTATGTCGAATATTTCCGCAGACAACCATGAAGCATGTAATGGCGAATTAAATGTAAAAAATCAGAAAGGAAAAGCACAGTCCAGACGGAAACGGCTAAGTCAAGAAATATTTGTGAAATTACAAGAATGATGTTATAATAAAAGCCAGGCTTTAAGGCTTATTTAAAAATATTCCCGACAGTGGAGAAAGGCAGGGAAACAAATATGCACATCAGCTACAAACCGCTCTGGCATACACTGGTGGAGCGTGACATGAGGAAAGAGGATTTAAGGCTTGCCGCTGGTCTGACTACAAACATGATTGCCAATATGGGTAAGGAAGGGAAAAATATCAGCATGGATACATTAGTCCGCATTTGTGAAACGCTGGACTGCGGCATTCTGGATGTGATTGAGTTAGCCAGTGGCGAGCCTTCCGTTACAGAAAAGAGAAAACAACAGAAAGAATAATTAAGAAGCGGGAATAAGCAGATACCTGAATGGGATAATCAACAGATATTGATATTTTATGGAAAATTTTTGTGAAAACTTATTCCATCTGGAAAAACAATGCAATATAATAGAACCAACGAAAAATGGAAATTTTGCGAGGTGAATGAATGGAACATATAGCAGAGTTGGGTGCAATTGTAACAGGTTTTAATATTACAGAGCAGTGTATCGACTGTATGTGCGGAAAAGAATTAATTAAAATTGATAAACACTCTCGTGACATCATCTATAAACAGACAGTTTTTGAAAAAGAGGGCTTATCAAGGAAATTGATTTCAGACGATAAACAGATTTTTGTATATGATTTTTGCACACTGTATGTATTAAACCAAAAGAATTATGAGTTGCTTGGTAAATGGCAATTAGGCAATGATTTGAGTTCCGATATATGCGGAATAGCAGTTGATGATGATACTATTTTTTGCTCCATTCGCAATGGGAAAATTATTACCCTTGACAGACAGTCGTATTTGTTAAAGGAATTTGTTGTTTCCGAAAGCAGTATGTGGAGTATTAAAATATATGACAACTACATGATTTGTGGAACAGTAGATGGGGAGTTACTGTTATTGGATAAAACTGCTTTTTCCATTGAAAAAAGGCTTGTTTTAGGAAAGAAAAACATTGGTAGTTTGTATATTGATGGAGAAACCATATATGTCGCAAGTCACGATGGAAGGCTTTTCAAAATTGACATAAAAAGCTTTGAAATAGAATCTTTGACAAAAAATGCCCACAAAAAAATGTTTCATTGTGCCGGGGTATATGGGGATATGCTGGTGACAGTTTCCTTCCCCTGCTCGGAAATCACCCTTTGGAATAAAGATACATTAGAAAAAACAAGAGAAATTAATACACCATTAAAGCTATCCGGGTGTATACATATAGAAAATGATTTTATGT
>VSNR01000048.1:0-19065 GCA_009774345.1 Lachnospiraceae bacterium
AGTTCAGCGCATTCCTGACCTGTGAACTGTAACTTTCCTTCCAATATTAATTAAAAATCTACCAAAACTACATGTTCCATATTTCAAAAAACTATGTTATACTTGAAAAAACGATATTCTAAGAAAGAAAAGAGGAATGAATATGTTTACTGAACAAAAGTTAGAACAGCACTATGCTTCCATACCATCAGACGCACTTCACATCATTCGTGATGAATATAAATGGGCGCTTGAGGAGTGCGGCGTACATAACGAGGAACAGATCAAATACATCGAAAAAGCGCTCAGTCTGCGGGGCGAAAGCCTGTCTGTGCGCCTCAACCGCAAAATTCTGTTTCTGTGCAAATGCGGTCAGAGCCGCATCGTCACCACCAACGTCTCTGAGGACCAGATCAAAATGTTTATCTTTGAACAGTACAAGGTGGTCTGCCCCAAATGCAGGAGCGCCAATATGTACACTTGGAAATATATGGATTAAAAAACAGGCGTGTTTGCATTCAGACACGCCTGTTTCCTTTTCAATAACGATATCCTCATAACGATACCATCAAAAGGTATCCGCATCGGGAAGATAGCAGGGCAGGGGAAGCCAGTCCACAGGAATGCTTTGTTCAAAGGCGATGCCCAGTCCTGTCGTCAGCGTCCTGATAAGCGCCAATGCTCCCAGCACCACATCTGCCGCTCTCTCTGTGCGCGATACACAGATGCATTCTTTTGTCACGGACACCAGATACTTTTCAGGAATCTGCTCCTCCCCCTTTATAATCCCAATCACACACTCCTGTTCCGCCAATGTGTGATATTTTTGTTTCCAGCTCAATAAAAATTCCAGTACAGCCTTATAATCAAGAATCTTTATCTGGTGAGACATCGCTGCGCTGCAATTGTCACACATCTTTTCGAACTGTCTGATATAAGCAGTCTCATCCATTCCAATCTTCGCACAAAGCTGGGGGAGTTCAAATCCTATCATCAAATCGTACACTGCCCTAGGCAGTTCACCGGGTTCATCCATCTCAATCTCCAAGATTGTTTTCTCATCCTCTGACAAGTTGACATAGCCGGCAGGCTCTGAGCCTCTCAAAATGACATAAACGGCTGCATGATAACTTTGCAGACACAGCCAGAATGCTTCTCTTGACCGCGCTGTCACCACTCTGCGCTGATACAGCCCATATAAAAAATCCAGATACGGACTATGCTCGTCAAGCTCCTCAAAAGAATATACCGAAGATGCCATATACGCTGCGGAATACGTCTGCGCACAGCAGTGCCGGATATTGTTCTGTTCCATCTGAAATCTGTACCCCACGCCTGCGCACTCAAATCCGAAATACTGATATCTGTGCCGGTCGCCGTCCAGCAGCATCAGCGCACATCCCTGCTGTAGTGCGTCCTCCTCCGCCCGCTTCATGAGCTCAATCATGTATCCCTTTCCCCTGCTTGCAGGATGGACACAGACTGTCCCCACATAGGCTGCCTTTATCTTCCTTGCCGCCGGTGTCTCACCGCCAAGCTTCATGACCAGCGGATAGGTGTCAATCAAAGCCCGGATTCTGCCGTTTTCCCTGATCATATGATGTGTTGGCACATGCCAGCGGCTGCGCGCATAGGCTTTGGGCAGAAGGGAAGCAAAATCTGTACCGCCGTAGCTCATGCTGAATACCATATTGGCAAAATCCAGAAGCTCCTGCATCTCTTCTGGATGGTTTTCATCATAAATTTCTTTGGAATAGGTCCCTGTTTCATGCTTCATTTGATTTTCCCTGCTGGTTTACAGGTTCAGCGTCAGCCTTCTTCACAACCTTTGGTCTTGCGACTGCCTTTGGCTTTGCAGCCGCTTTGAGCTGCTTGTCCTCCTCTGGTTCCTGCGGTGCTTTGGGCTCTTTTGCCTCTTTTATCTCCTCTGTCACCGGAAAAATCTCTCCCAGATTGGTATCTGCATAGCAGAGTGAGCAATGACCGTTAATCGCCGCGCCATTGTTTACCTGAATTGTCTTAGCCTTGATATCGCTGTCCATGATTGCCTTCTCGCCGACAGTAATATTTTCCCGCACATCAATCTTGCCCTGTATCGCGCCGTCGATCACCAGATTCTCCGCCTTGATATCCCCAAGAATGATCGTGTTTTCACGCACAGTTGCCCCCTGTGCACACTCAATCTGTCCTGTGATAAAAGAATCCTTGGCATAGAAGTCATACGCTTTGATATTTCCTGTGATATCCCCGGAGACATCCACCCGGCTGTCCGACAGGATGTCCCCGTTCACCACCCCGTACATCTCAAGTCTGCCTTCAATCGTAATATTTCCATTTATGACAGTTCCCTTAGGAATGATTGCTGTCTCAACGCTGTTTGTTTCTGCTAAATTGTCCATTATAATACCCCTTCCCAGAATGTTTTCATGATTCGTATATAGTATATTAAATCCTATTTAGCCCCAAAAATCAATAGCATTTCAAATTATTCTAACTGTACCCGTAAAAAATGTTAAAATTGTATATTTCTAAAATGTCACTTTGCGCTATACTATCAAAAGAACATAAAAAACAACCGCACAATGAGGAGGAACAAAATGAACCAGAAAAATTCAACCGCGTACAAAATCGCTCTGACCGGTTTGACGGCGGCATTATCGTATGTTGTCTTTACATTTTTACAGATCAAGATCATGATTCCCGGCACGTCAGATGCCACGAGCATTCACCTTGGAAACGCCGTGTGTGTACTGGGGGCGCTGCTTCTGGGCGGTCCCTTGGGCGGACTTGGCGGCGCTGTGGGCATGACAATCGGTGACCTGCTTGATCCGGTCTATATTCTGTCAGCGCCCAAAACCTTCCTGCTAAAATTATGTATCGGGCTGGTCACGGGTCTAGTCGCACACAAAATCGGCAGATTATCAAGATGTCAGGACAGCAAGGCAGCCTTTCGCTGGTCTCTGGCCGCCGCAGTCTGCGGTCTGGGCTTTAACATGGTGTTTGACCCTGTATTCAGTTATTTTTACAAATTACTCATTCTCGGAAAACCGATTGCAGAGCTGTCACTGCTGCCAAACATCACGACGACCTCCATCAATGCTGTCACCTCTGCCGTGGTCGCCGTTGCCGTGTACAATGCACTCCGCCCTGCTCTGAAAAAAGCCGGTCTGCTTCCTGTCATCGGTACCCCGTCGAGTGACCATACCCCAAATCATAAAAAGAGCGCTGCCTGACGGCACCGCTCTTTTTATGCACACGCAAGAAAGGGACACTTCATTCTAATGTAAATACTTCCATATTGCGCGTCAGCCCCTTCGACGTGTCTATAATCCGATCCACCTCACCGCTGCACTCGGAGACAATCTGTCCCAGCTCCTGCATGGACGCTGAGGTTTCCTGCGTGCTTGCCGCATTCTCCTCCGCGATGGAAGCCAGATTCTGCACTGCATTGAGGACATCTGACTTGAGCTCATTGAGCTTATCAATCTCTCCTCTGATATTGTCCACCGCGCCGCCTACTTCTCTGATCTCATGATTTAAGCTGTTAAAGACGGTTTTGGTCTTGTCAAGTTCATCTCCCTGTTTATCCATCGCCTCTGTGACATTTTTCATGGTGTCTACTGTCGTGTTCGAGTTGGTAATCAGCATTGCAATGATGCCTGTAATACGGCTTGCAGACTCCGCGGACTGCTCTGCAAGCTTCCTGATCTCATCTGCCACAACCGAAAAGCCCTTCCCATGCTCCCCCGCACGCGCCGCCTCGATACTGGCATTGAGTGAGAGCAGGCTGGTCTGGTCTGCAATGTCTGTGATGACATCCGCCGCGGTCTGAATATCCTGCGCAGACTGGTTTGTCATATTCGTCTGTTCATACACGACATCAAATGCATCCTTGGTCTCATTACTAATGCGAATCAGCTCAATGAGTGTATCATCGACGCTTCGGTTGTACTCGCGCATCTTGTCGGTGTTGCCCACAAGCCGCTCTACATTCTGTGCCGTCGTCTCAACGGCATCTCCCATATACTGAATCTTGTTGCCGACATCTGCGGTGTCCTGCGCCTGCTGGGTAGAGCCTGATGCCATCTCCTCCACGGCAGTGTCCACATTGGAGATATTGCCAGCCATCTTTCCAAAGGAACCAGAAAAGCCGCTTGATATCCCGTCGAGATTATCGGCTGCCCGCTTGATATCAACGACGATGCCAGACAGACTTCCCACCAGCTTCTCCACGCTGTGTGCAATGTCCCCGATCTCATCTCTCCTGCGCAGAAGTTTCGGTGCAACACTCACATTAAGCTGCCCGTCTGCGAGTCTGTTGAGCTTCTCAATCACTTCCTTGATTGCCCGGATAATCACCCTGACAGAGGAGATTGTCGCAATAATGCCAAACGCAAAAATAATGATTAATATGATGAGATTTTTCATAAAATTTCCCACATAGATCGAATTGATGGTACTCTTTTCCAGCCCGACAAACGTCATGCCGATAATCTCATCTGAATTGTGCTGGTACAGCGGGCAGTACATGGCATAGTATGTAGCTCCTGCGATCTCCACATGATCAGAGTAGTAGTCCTGTCCCTGACCGACTACCTGCTCATAGATCTCAGGCAATGCCTCTGTTCCAACCATACGTTCTCCCTGTTCATCGACAAGGCTTGTCGCGACACGGGTATTTCCATAAAATACGGTAACTTGAAGATCTACTTCATGGCTGAAATCATCAAAGAACTTCGTGTTGTCACTGATATTGCGCTTGCCTTTATAGAATTTGTTATTGGTATACATATAACTACCTTGTGCGATATTTCCTATCGCGGTCTCAAAGGCATACTGTGCTGTGGACAGCTCATGCTGCACCATCGAGTCTATGATCGAGCTACAGGATGAACCCAGTCCCACAATTGCGAATCCAAACATCAGTATCAGTGGAACGGCTGTCACAAGTACCAGACGCAGTGTTAGTTTTAATCCTCTTCTCTCCATAACAGTCCTACCTTCCTTTTCTCTCAAATGTCCGCCTGTTTGTATCATTCAGCTTCATTGGCCTATAATACATGCTACCATATTCTGTTATTTTTTACAACAATTTATCTCAGCGATATAAAACATTTGTCTATAATATATAATATCCCATCTTCCTCTGCACGGGTCTGCGCACAAAAAGAACTGCCAGCCGTGTACTGAGCCGTCTGGCAGTTCTTCGCATCATGTTGCTAATTCACAGGAAAAGTATCCGCGCACCGCCTCAGCGGCTTATTTTGCCTGCGCAGGGCTGTTCACAAAAAGCGGTGTCGAGTAATAGCGGTCTCCGCTGTCCGGCAGGAGTGCCACAATGGTTTTTCCTGCATTCTCAGACCGTTTTGCCAGTTCGATTGCCGCGTGCAGTGCTGCGCCGGAGGAAATGCCGGTAAGGATGCCCTCTTTTTTGGCCAGCTCCTTTGACACCTCAAACGCGTGGTCATCCCCGACTGTTATGATTTCATCATAAATGCCCGTATCCAGCACCGCGGGGATAAATCCGGCGCCGATGCCCTGTATCTTGTGTGCGCCCGGCTGTCCGCCTGACAGCACTGGAGAACTTGCAGGTTCCACTGCCACAACTTTTACACTGGGATTTTTTTCTTTTAGAAATCTTCCTGTGCCGGTGATGGTGCCTCCTGTTCCGACACTGGCGACAAACAAACTGACTGTTCCTTGGGTATCCTCCCATATTTCCGGCCCGGTGGTCTCATAGTGCGCCTGCGCGTTTGCCGGATTGTCAAACTGGGCAGGAATATACGCGCCCTCTATCTCCTTTGCAAGCTCCTCCGCCTTTGCAATCGCACCTTTCATGCCTTTTGCACCCTCTGTCAGTACGATCTCGGCTCCATAGGCTTTGAGAATATTTCTGCGCTCTACGCTCATGGTATCCGGCATGGTAAATATGGCGCGGTACCCCTTTGACGCTGCAATCGCCGCAAGTCCAATGCCTGTATTTCCGCTTGTTGGTTCGATAATCACAGCGCCTTCTTTTAGGAGGCCTTTTTCCTCCGCTTCTTTTATCATGTAAAATGCCGCCCGGTCCTTGACGCTGCCTGCGGGATTTCGGTACTCGAGTTTTACGAGGACTTTCGCATTGAGACCGAGCGCCTTTTCGATGTTTGTGACCTCCACCAGCGGCGTTTTGCCAATTATGTCTGTAAATCCTTTATATACTGCCATTTTGGTATTCCTTTCTATATTTTATATTCTATTTTATTGCTGTACTGCCAAAAATGCCCCCTCCAAGTCCTCGAGAATGTCATCAATGTGCTCGATACCGATTGACAGGCGGATGGTATTGGGTTTGATGCCCTGTTCTGCTTTCTCCTGTTCATTCAGTTCTGCGTGGGTTGTCGAGTAGGGATGGATGACAAGGGACTTTGCATCTGCCACATTCGCGAGCAGGGAGAACAGTTCAAGGTTGTCAATAAATGTTTTGGCATTCTGCTCCCCGCCCTTGATTTCAAATGTAAAGATGGAACCGCCCCCGTTTGGAAAATACTTTTTGTAGAGACGCTGCTGCTCTGGGTCGTCCGTCACTGTCGGGTGATTCACCTTTTCCACCAGCGGATGCTTGGAGAGATACTCGACGACTTTGAGCGCGTTTTCCACATGCCGCTCTACACGCAGGGAGAGCGTTTCAAGCCCTTGCAAGAAGATAAAGGCGTGGAACGGTGAGAGCGTCGCCCCCATATCGCGCAGCAAAATAGCGCGGATTCTGGTGATAAACGCCGCAGCCCCTGCTGCGTCCACAAAGCTGATGCCATGATAGCTCGGATTGGGCTCTGTAAACTGCGGGAACTTCCCGGCTGCCTTCCAGTCAAACCTGCCCGCATCTATAATAATACCGCCAATGGTGGTGCCATGTCCACCGATAAATTTGGTGGCTGAATGTACAACGATGTCGGCGCCGTACTCAATGGGGCGCACGAGGTATGGCGTCGCGAACGTGCTGTCAACGACAAGCGGGAGATTGTGGGCATGAGCAATTTGTGCGACTGCCTCAATATCCGAAACCTCGGAGTTGGGATTGCCAAGTGTTTCTATATACAGTGCTTTTGTGTTCTCCTGAATTGCTTTCTCGAAATTCGTGACATCGAGCGGGTCCACAAAGGTTGTCGAAACACCGTAGTCTGCCAAGGTATGTGCGAGCAGATTATAGGTGCCGCCGTAAATGTTTTTTGCCGCAACGATATGTCCGCCGTTCTGCGCCAGATTCTGAACCGTGTAGGTCACGGCTGCCGCCCCTGATGCCGTCGCGAGCGCCGCCACGCCGCCCTCAAGCCTTGCCATGCGCTGCTCGAAAACGTCCTCTGTGGGATTGGTCAGTCTGCCGTAGATATTTCCTGCGTCCTGCAATGCAAACCGCGCCGCGGCATGGGCTGAATTTTTAAAGACAAAGGATGAGGTCTGATAGATCGGAACTGCCCTCGCGTCCGTCACGGGGTCTGGCGATTCTTGTCCGACATGAAGCTGTAAGGTTTCGAATTTGAAGGGTCTGTCTGCATAGCTTCTTTTTTTGGTGTTTTCATTTTTGGTGTTTTCATTGTGATTGCTCATAATACGCTCCTCCGTTTTTTATTCATTTTAATCGTATACTATTCCTATTTATTTGGTATGTTTTGGTATAGATGTATCATACGCCTAAATCTCTAGTATGTCAATAGGTTTAGTCAATATTTTTCATTATGCAATATTTCTCTAACTTATGAAAAAAAGTTGACATACAAACCTTTTGCATATAATATATAAGTGTAGCAAAGGTTACACGTTAATACTGCTCTAGGTTGTACGTTTCTCGGCATACGAGAAGAACCAAACCCTAGGGCTTTTTATAATTTAAAGAGGTACTTAACAAACACAATGAAAGGAAGTGTAAATAATGCCATTACCACAAGAAAAATATTACACAGTTGAGGACTTTTACAATATGCCTGATGATATCCGCGCAGAACTGATTGAAGGGCAGATCGTCTATATGGCGTCTCCTAGCCGCCTGCATCAAGATATATCACATGAATTAGACTTTGCCATAACAAGCTATATCAAGTCAAAGGGCGGTAAATGCCGTGTCTACACTGCCCCGTTCGGCGTACAGCTCAATGACAAAAAGGATACGGTACTTGAGCCGGATATCTCTGTCATATGTGACACGGACAAGCTTACACCGCGCGGCTGCGTCGGCGCGCCGGACTGGATTATTGAAATTGCCTCCCCGTCCAATCCCAGTCATGATTACATCACAAAACTGAACCTGTACCATGATGCCCATGTCCGCGAATACTGGATTGTTGACGATCAAAGCAGTCAAATCCTAGTATATAACATGGAATCCGGCAGCTTTACCATGAAGGCTTACACTTTTACAGACACTGTCAAGGCGGGAATCTTTGAGGACTTGTACATTAACTTCTCAAGCCTTGATCTCGGTATCTAAGAGAGCAGGGGAAAATCCCCTGCTCCTTCATCCTTTTATCATTTCTTCAATTTCAGCGAGCGACGGCATCACGCGCAACGCACCCTTTCTCGTCGTGATAATCGACGCGGCGGCATTGGCAAATGTAAGCATTTCTGTGAGTTTTTGCGCATCAAATCCGTCAATTCCATATTTTAGCACATGGTGCAGGCAGCATGCCCCGAACGTATCGCCCGCGCCGGTCGTTTCGATGGTTTTTTCCTGCAAAAAGGGTTTTACCTCCACGCGAAGGTCTTTGTAGTATGCCCTGCTTCCCTCTTTTCCCATAGAGAGCAGAATCAGCGGAATCTGGTACTGTTCACGGAGTTTTTGAATACCTGCATCAAAATCCTCCTCGCCGGTAAACCACTGGATTTCATTGTCGGATATTTTCAGGACATCGCAGTGTGCAAGACCATATCGAACCTGCTCCTTCGCATCCTCAAGCGATTTCCAGAGCGGCGGTCTTAAGTTTGGGTCAAATGAAACGACTGCGCCGGACTCCTTTGCGATGCCGACTGCCTTTCTGGTTGCGGCACGCACGCCCTCATGTGTCATAGACAGTGTGCCAAAATGAAAGATGCGGGAATCCTGTATCTGCTCTGCGGGAATCTCTGCCTCGGTCAGCATCATATCCGCCCCGGGATTACGGTAGAACGAAAAATCCCTGTCCCCGTCGGGCCCTGTGTGTACTAGGGCGAGCGTTGTGTGTACTTCCTCGTCCATGTACAAACTGTCCGCATGAATCCCCACCTCGGTGACTGCACTTTTTAACTGTTCACCAAAAAAATCTTTCCCGACCTTGCCAATGAAGGAGGTCTTATGCCCCAGCTTGGAGAGCATTGCCAGCACATTGCAGGGTGCTCCTCCCGGATTTGCCTCAAACATCGGATTGCCCTGTCCGCTCACTCCGTTCTCCGTAAAATCAATCAACAGCTCACCCAGCGCTGTTACGTCAAATTTGCCCATAAATTATTACTCCTTTCCCATCTTCCCCTGCTCGCGCGCGACCCGTGCGCCGCCCTAACGCCATACTTCCTCTGCACGGGTCTGCGCATAAAAGTATGCCGCGATCATCGTCATAAAAATTTTAACACAAGTGCGAAACTACATCAAGTCATACTTTACGACATCCATCTCCACCAGACCATCCGCAAAGAAGGAAATCCCTTCCGCCGACAGGTCTGTGTACATCGTCGCTGTCAGGACTTGTTCGCCGTCATTGACAAACGCTTCCACGCTGAAACGGTCGAGAATAATGCGCAGCTTTAAATTTCCGCCGCTGCTGTTGACGAGGCTGCGCCTCTGATGGATGATTGCCCTGCGCGAACCGGAAAATTTCCTGTCCACCTTGAGGATGGACTCGCGCGGGCGGAAGCTCAGCGAAGTCTGATATTGGTCATTCTGTGCGAAGCGGACTGCAAACTTCTGGTAAAGTGCGTTTGCGTCCCCTGCCCGCAGCGTCAGCTCCATGTCAACGCGCCGCCCCTGTACACCTGACAGGCTGATTGTGCCCGTAAAGGATACCTTTTCATGCACCACTTTGCTGCAGCGCATGGCGTCCAGCTCGCGAACAGGAGTTTGATACAATCTGCCATTTCGGATGGACAATTCCCTTGGAAGGCTCATCTGTCCATTCCACGGCTCCTCCGGCGAGCGCATCGGGCAAGTGTCCCAGTTCTGCATCCAGCCAACCATAATCCGGCGTCCATCTGGCGCAAGCATGGTCTGCGACGCATAAAAATCAATGCCGTAGTCAATCGCCTGATCGTGCTCCTCGTGAAACGTCTTTGTCTGCTTGTCATAAGTCCCAATCAGGCAGAGGGAACCGTTTCCATTGTGGTACTCAAACCCCTTAGGAAGCATATCTGTCGGACTTGCGAGCAGAACCCATTTGCCATCCAGCGGGAAAAAATCGGGGCACTCCCACATTTTTCCGAATCTGCCATTGTTTGAAATCAGCACTTTCTGAAATTCCCATTGAAATCCGTCCCTGCTTCCATATAATAAGACTTGTCCGTCGCCGTCTGTCCGTGCATTCCCAAAAACACAGTTGTACGTGCCGTCCGCATTCTGCCACACCTTCGGGTCTCGGAAATCAAACCGGCTGGCGCCTTCGGGCAAATCCTTCTCATCGAGAATGGGATTCTTTTCATACTTTTCATAGTCCAGCCCATCGCCGACCGCAAGACTCTGTGTCTGGATATCACGAATCACGCCATCCTCCTGACGCTCCTTGATGACACTGGTATATACCAGCAGATGCCTGCCGTCAGGAAGTGTCAGCGCGCTTCCCGAAAAGCACCCGTCCCTGTCATAGATCTCGTCCGGTGCAAGCGCAGCAGGAAGGTACTCCCAGTGCAGCAGATCTTTGCTCACCGCATGTCCCCAGTGCATCGGCCCCCACTTCGATTCATAGGGATAGTACTGGTAAAACAGATGATACATCCCATTGTAATAACAAAATCCATTCGGATCATTCATCCATCCCACGCGGGAACACAGGTGAAAATCCGGCCGCTCCTCCTTCGCAATACTCTTTTCAACGGTCTCCTCATATTTGCGCGCTTCGCGCAACGTCTGGCTTGTCATTTCCATTTCTCCTTTTCTACATCTCAATATTTTCTGATTTTATACTCACGACAGATAAGATCTGCCGTGAGTATAGCATACTTTCAGTATGCTGACAGCCGCAGCCGCGAAGCGGCATATTTCCTTATGCGGCTGTGTGCATCATTTTATACTGGTGGTCAGTCTTTTCGACCGCCAGTATAAATCACAAGCAGGCCTGCTTTCTGCTCTATACGACTGCCTCCACAATCGTCTTATCCCCAAGTGTTATGACATGAATGCCAGTTTCCTTTTTCTTGTTAAAATTAAAACTGAGCATATAACCTTTTTTCAGGTGAAAATATTCCAGATAGCCCTTTAGCTGCTCCTCGCCGCGTTCATTGTATTCCTTGCCGTGCCAGATTTTCATCTCAATGACAAACTGCTCGCCGCGGTAATCAACAACCAGATCTGTCCTTCCGGCATTCAGGGTCTGTGCCTCAAGGTAATAATTTCCTGTTCCGTTGATAATGGGTTTTAAATACAGCAGAAAAAACTTGCGTCCATACTTTTCAATAAATTTCTCATCCGAGGCACTGTAAATCTCATTGAAATATGCCACAAACTTTTCAAGAACCAGCTCCATATTTAACCTTGCATTCGTGATAAACTGGTTTCTGTCACGCTGCCCCTGTGAGTATTCCTCACTTTTTACAGCTTCCTCCGCAATAAACATATTCAACATTCGCATCTCAAAGATACGATTTGACATTGTAATCTGACCATTAACATTCTTTATAAAGCCAAACATCACCCCCATATTCAATGCCCTTTCATCTGGGTTATATGGCACTCTTTCCCCCTGATACAAGATAGCTTCTATGGTACTGCGCAAATCCTGATAGGTATCGAGCTGCTTGACCATGCTGTCAAACAACGGTGTGTTTGTATTCAATATACACTTTACTGCTTCTGTGATGCCCTGTCTGCTCCATGCCTTCCCCGCTTTAGAGAACTCCTCGGTGAACGGCAGTTTTTCATCCAAAATCTTACAGATTGTCGAAACAAGATACGGATACCCAGAGGTATACTGGTAAATCTCCTCTGCCACTGCCGGCACATCCATTCCGGTCTGCCTGTCCGCCTCATACTCCCCAAGCATCACAGCAATCTGTTTTTGTGAAAAGCTCATGTCCACATCAAATGCTGCCGCAATGTTCCACGGGCTGTTATACTGATGCTCCTGTTCTGGGCGGATTTTTAATTTTAAATTTTTTATGTCGTAGACGCCGGCAAGAACCACCGAATGAAACGTCGGTTTCTTCCTGCGCTTGATGTAATACTGGCGCAGCAGTGCCAGAAAATCAATGAAAACTTGATTGTTTCCAGCGCTGTCCACCTCGTCAATGAGTAAAACCACTGGCTTGCCGGCAGTTTTGCACAGTCCGCTGATCAGATAAAACATCTCTCCTAAAGTACTCTTTTCAGACTGTTTCATAAATTCATAAACCCGCCCTACTTCCTCCATGCCTGCCCCGCTGTCCTCAAACGCCTCCGCAAACATCCGCAAAAATGCCCTGACAAATGTATACTCGTCGCTAAATTCCGCTGTGCTGATTCCCTGAAAATCCATGGAAACAACATAATAATCCTCTTGCAGATATCCCTCAAGCGCACACAGAGTTGTTGTCTTGCCATACTGTCTGCCCCTGTTGATCACAAAATATTTTCCCATATCAATATAAAGACGTTTGATCTGGTCAAGCCTGTCATCCAGCCGCACCATGTAATGAAATTCTGGTTCGCATGGACCCTCTGTGTTAAAAAAGCGCTGCATCGCCTTCGCCTCCTGATTTATAACATGAACTGTAGCCTATAGCCATTCTATCACTGATTCTGAAACGATTCAACATCAATCCACAATTCTTCTGCGTTATCATTCCACACGCGCACGCCTGCGATTTCCTCCGGCAGTACGGGTGCCGTGAAAAACTGTCGGTTATGAAAGACTGTCGTCTCCTGTTCTGCTGCGGTATGTGCCGTTTCATGTCCCACTTCTATTTTGTCTGCAACACTGCCGTCCTTTCGAACCACCTCCATATAAGTGTGCGTGATATCCTTATGCGTACCGCTGCCAGTGTATTGCAGTGACAATGGTGTAATCGTCATAGTTTCAATATTGAGCCCCATTTCCCCAAGCGCGCTGCGCACGGCGGCATCCAGTGGTATTTCACAGCATTGGGCAGGATTTTCCAGTGTAAATCCTGTGAGTATTTTTATCTGTTCCTCCTTCTGCTCCTGCATCTTTGTCTCCTGCACCTGCCTTACTACCTCGATGACATCACCTTTTGTAAACAGCCGTTCTCCGTTTGTCCACAACAGTATGCTTCCTGACAAGACACCGTCCTCCGCAATATCATACTGAAATTTCATAAGGAAACCGGTCACTGCCTTGTTGTCCTGCTGAATGCGCCACTGTAACCGCTCATCATTGGCGTTTTCCAGATCTTCATGATAGCCTGCCACGGTTCCACCTCTCCACAGACGTGTATCTCGAATATCTGTTCCTGTTTTCAACTCTGCAAAGCCCTCCACATCCTCATGAAATGCATAGCGAAATGGAATGAGCAGATACGCCCCGTCATACAGGGCAGCATCTAATTTCAGGGTGCCGTGTGTCATAGCAATCTCATTGCCAAGCGCTGTCCCATACTGGGCAAAAACAGTCTTCTGCTCCTCGGTCAGTTCCGATTTATTTTCCGTAAAAAGTCTCATAGACTCCTCAAGTCTGTCCATCACAGAAAATTCTCCCGCCGCAAGCACTGTCATGCCAGACAGCAGAAATACGCCCGCACAGACTGCGGCGCGCGCTGAGAACCGTGCGTTTGTGCGCACTGTATTTTGTTTTGCCTGTATACGCTGCCAGACACGGTTTTTTTGTTCCTCCGTCATAGTTAATTGCCGGTACATGTTTTTATATAATTCCTGTTTCATTCCGAAACGCCTCCTTTTTCTGATTTTGCGTTTGATTTTGATTCAGCAGCACATTGCGCAGCATCTTTTTTGCCCGTGACATCCTTGCCGAGACAAGGTTTTGTGAAATGCCAAGTATGCCCGCGATCTCCTTCACCTGATACTCCTCATAATAGCGCAGATACAGCACAATGCGGTATTTTGCCGGGAGGCTGCACAGTGCTTCATACAGCATACAGGCTTCCTCACTGTCAAATTGCGCTGCCGGCGCCTCTGCTGCCGGACATCCTGACTCCTCAAGCGGGCAGACACGCCGAAACCACGCGGACGACAGCGTGCTTTTGCAGCAATTGACTGCCACGCGGATAAACCATGCCTTTTCATGTTCATGATTTTCAAAGCGGGGTTCTTTTTTCAAATACCGCAGAAAAACCTCCTGCACGATATCCTCCGCAAACTGCACCGAATTTCCATAGGACATGGCAATCCGGTAGATTCTGTCTGCATAGCGGTTAAATAATTCCCTCGCATCCTGTTCCATTCCAAACCACCCCCTCTGTATTAATTTTACCATAATTGATGCGCATCTATATAGAATACCTTGCACCCCGCAAAAATCTGACAGCATTGTTGACTTTTCCTGTTTTTTCCTATATATTTTTAGAAAATGAAATAGATTTAGGAGGTCTGTCATGTCAGAAGCATTGGACACAATCCGTTCTCGCATTGAAGCTTTGGGAATGGACTTTGAATTTAAGAAACCGATCAAAACGAGCATGAACCACATCGAACGTGAAACATGGCTCTTAGAATATGAAGGCTCGCAGTTTGTGTATGTCGCTGGCCAGAAAAATGTCACACTGGGCTGGGATATTCATCAGTGCCCTCTGGGAGACGGGGTGTTGGACAGCCTGCGGGAATACGTTGAGCAGGGGCAGGAGTACTATCAAGACGAAATGGAGGAAATGAAGGCAGATTATGAGCAGCAAATCATGGAAGCTGCCGCAAAAGGCAATGCCAAAAAGGCGGACGAGCTGCGCGCAGAACTGGCTGAAGAACTGGATGCATTAAAAGACGAAATGGAGGAAGACGGCTGTACTGGCTGGGAGGATTTCATGGCAAAATGGAATGCGCACCTTTCCGAGTGCCTCTCCCCGCTTCGCACCGCCGATATTGGTGACATGATTGTGGAGGTGGACTGCCGTTATCTCGAGCAGGATGCACCTTCTTTGGAAAATGCGGTCCGCTTTTTAAAAGACCCTAAAAACAGCGGACATTTTACACTGGCGACAGAAGATGAGTGGGAATATCTCTGCAATGGCGGCGCGCGCACGCTGTTTCGCTGGGGCGATACCCTGAGTGATGTCCTGTCGGAAATATTTAATGTGGGCTGCGTCAGCGATGTCAGGGAAAAGACAATCTTAGAACAGCCCAATATGCTAGGGCTATTTATTGCATATAATTCCTACAAATATGAGATTATTGACAATACAAGGTATGTAAAAGGCGGTGACGGCGGATGCTCTCTCTGCGGCGGCGACGGCGCACTCTATATTCTGCCCTGCTATACCGCTTTTTACCGCGAGTCAGTCAGGGAATACCATCAGACATTGTCCAACGACTACTTCTGTTATCGTCGGATCCTTCGTCTGCCATAACAGGAAAAGGAGAGACCGCATTATGGCAAGAAAAATTGCTTTTTTTGATATTGACGGAACGCTGACCTCAGAAATTGACGGCAGTATCCCAGCGGACACAAAAGCCGCGATCACAGAGGCGCGCGCCAATGGAAATTTAATGTTTATCAACACGGGGCGCTGCTTCCAGAATGTAGAGCGCCGCTTTCGCGAGGTTGGCTGGGACGGGTATGTGTGCGGCTGCGGCACCAACATTTACTGCGGCGGACAGGATGTCCTGCATGTGGCACAGACGCACGCCACGACCATGCAGCTTTTAAACGCGGCGCGCGCATTGGATGTTGACATTTTATTTGAATCCCGCAGCTTTGTGGCGTTTGACCTGTCGCGCCCGCTGCACCATCCAGACGCAGTGCGCCAGTATGAGTCCTTTGCGCACCGCTATCATAACATGCCTGAAAATCTCGAAAGCCCGAACTTTTTTGCGGACAAATTCGTCATCTGGTATCAGGAGGAGGCACAGCTTACAGCATTCCGCCGCGTCAGCGACAAATGGTTTGACTGCATTGACAGGGGCGGTACCTTTCGGGAGTTTGTGCCTTATGGGTATTCCAAAGCAACAGGCATCCAGTATGTGCTGAATTACTATCATCTGGATTTGTCTGACGCGTATGCCCTTGGAGACAGCAACAACGACCTGTCCATGCTCTCTTACGTTCCCCACAGTATCGCGATGGGCAATGCATCCCCTGAGAGCCTTTTTACACAGGTAGAATATGTCACTGCCAAGTCCAGCTCGGGCGGAATCCGGCAGGCGCTGGCACATTATGGATTTATAAACGAAATTTCCCGAAAATAAATATTGTGTGATATACGGGCGCGCTGACCGACACCATCAACACGATCTCTTCCCTTGCGGAAAATGTGCTTGAGAGCACTGAGAGCGTATCACACAATGCGAAAATACAGGAAGATATGATGGAAGATATGCGCCAGCGCATCAATGATTTATCCGTGTTATCACAGACACTGAAAAAGGATATGAATGTATTTAAGATTACTGGTTAAAATCAATCGTTCTTGAAAGGACTTTTCAATATGAAAACATTTCAACGGATAGGCGCTGCACTGGTTTTGGCTGCATTCTTAACAGGATGCAGCCATACCGAACACACCGCCACCACCCTGCCGCCCCAGAACATTCGGACATCTGAACCAAAATCCGTCCCCGCACCTGAGCTCACATCAGAATCGCTCTATGACTATGAAATTAAAACCCGTGCAGATGGCAGCCAATATGCCATCATTCAGGGCTTTCGCAATGATGATGCCACACTTATCCCACCGGGCTGGGATGCTGCCTTCCCAAAAGAGCTGGGCGGGGCTGTGGTGACAGCATTTGCCCCCAATGCGTTTCAGAATATTCCATTGGGAAATTACAGTTATGGCAACCTTCGGATTTCGGCGGATATTGTATCCATCGGGCCGCATTGTTTTGAAAACTGTGGGCTTACGGATATTATTTTCGAAAAAAAGGATTGGACACAAACAGATTTTGCTGCGCCGCTCACTATTCAGGAACGTGCATTTGCGGGCAATTCCGAGTTATGGGGCATCTATTTTAGCGACAGAGCGGTGCTTCTGGACAAAGAAGTCTTTGCAGACTGCGCAGAAACAGGTTATCTTTGTTATATGTCCTATCAGGATAAAACAGCCGACATGGCAGATGTGCTAAAAGCATATGCCGCCCAATACCAGTGGCATGCAGTGGAAATTCCCTCTTATTTCAGCGATACCCCCATTGTACACTATCCCGACACACTGCTCACACTAAAGCCTGAAATCGGCAATTTTTTCCGCAGTGAAGACGGAACAGATGATTTTCTGTTCTACCCTTATGAATATCAAGATGACGCACTGTACTATGGATTCCCGGAGTGGTACATCCCCTGCGGTGAATTTTGTGCCATGATGGAATGGAACTATGAGATTGATGCATCATCATGCCTTTCATCCGGGAACAGAAACTATGAGGCGAAAAATCTAGGATATTGGGCGGGGCGTAACCTTGCATGGGCAGAGGGCGCAGACGGAGCAGGCATCGGTGAACGCATCTGCATTACATCCAGATGCGGATATGGGTATGAACATGACCTGTACCCCAAAGGGACTGTTTGCTTTCTATCCGGTGATATCGAGCCCGACATCTATGATGGTTATATGCGCTACACGCAAATCTGCGTGGTCAACGGCTATGCCAAAAACCCAAAAACATGGACAGAAAACGGGCGTGTGAAGCGGCTTCTGATGTATGTGGAAGACCGTCCCTATGCCCGTCTGGAATTGGAGGACACCCTCTATCCGCAGTATTTCACGCTGCCAGTCGATGCCATCAAAGCCGCGGATGGGGTAGATATTCACTTTACTTTTATAATCGAGGAGGTCTACGCAGGAACCACCTATGAGGACACCTGCATGACAGGACTTCTCATTGATTTTATGGGACGGCGCGGACATTAAAAATTGGCGTGCGTCCGCTTCTGCTGTACTAGGGACTCATGTTCATAAATACGTCACCTGCGCATCGGCGTCGTAGGTATGCGGCTCCTTGGAAACTGCTTTATGCCCAAATGCGATAGCGATCTCATACTCATAGTTTTCAGGAAATTTCATTGCCTGCGAAAAATAGGCTTTCTTCTCCCCGCGCATGGCGTCATAAATACAGCCAATGATTAAATTGCCAAGCCCAAGCTCCTCCGCTGCCAGTGCCATGTTTTCCACAGCAATTCCAGCATCCAGTGCACTCCATCGAAATTCGCTGTCGGCGCTGAGCACGACGACAACAGGCGCTTCATAATAAAAATTGTGCGGCGGCGATGCCAGATCGCGCAGGCGGTTCTTCTCCGCCTCCAGCTCTGCAAGAATCGGATTGTCACCCTTTAGTACTGTAAAATGTATCTCCTGTCTGTTTGCCGCTGTCGGCGCCTGTAACCCTGCATGAAGCAGCGCACTCAGCTCCTCCTGTGTCAGCGGCTCGTCCGTGTATCCCCTTGTCGAACTGCGTGTTTTGATCGCTTCCATCACATTGCTCATTTACTTTACCTCCTCTTATAACCGATTCCCTATGCCAGAACTTGCAGTTTTTCGCTGTGCTGTGCCACTACATTTTTGAGTACGGAAATATCCAGTTTCATCTCCTCATAGTCATCAACACTGGTTTTGTATCTGTTGTAGGTAGATATGTAGCATTCCTGTATCGTGTTGAGCTGTGGCAAAATCTGCGTTTCCTGCGTCAACTCGATCTTTTTTACACGTATTTTAAGATCCGCGACGTCTTCCTTCAGCACTTGAACGTCTTCCTTCAGGTCTTGAACGTCTTCCTTCAGCACTTGAACGTCTTCCTTCAGGTCCCTGATTTCCCCTTTGATTCCCTGTAACTCCCCT
>VSNR01000048.1:19165-24698 GCA_009774345.1 Lachnospiraceae bacterium
CTTGAACGTCTTCCTTCAGCACTTGAACGTCTTCCTTCAGGTCCCTGATTTCCCCTTTGATTCCCTGTAACTCCCCTTTGATTCCCTGTATTTCATTGTTGACGGGCTCAAGTTTTGCGTCCATCATATTTGAAATAGCTAACAATAATTCATTGTCTGTCATCGTCTCTCTCCTCAACTCGTCTATCGTATTTTCATTGGATAGTAGCATTATATCACAGGCAATGCCCGAAGTCTATCCGAACACCAACTATTTTGGTTGCGCTGTATCCTTTGTCATGCTATACTTTTGAAAATGCAGTTTTACATCCACAGGGGGCATAATATGAAAACATCCTTTTATCTATTCTTATGCGGCATTTTAGCCGGGATTGGCTGTCGGCTGTCGGATTTCTTCCCATATGACAGTCTGTGGAGTCTCTCCTCCGTTGCGACACTGTTTGGGTTCTGGATTGCAAGCGTGGGGGTGATTACACTGTTGAGCACGTCCGGCAGACGTGCCTTTGTCAATTCTTTTTTGTATATGTTTGGCATGACTTGCAGCTTTTATGGTCTAAAATACATCCTTGGCTTCTTTTTTGAGCGCTTTGCAAATGACGGGCGCTTTCCGATGAATCTGTTTCTGATTTATTCTGTGTTGTCCGCCGGATGTGGTATTGGCAGTTTGATTCTGTATCAATGGAATTCGAAACACTGGTACCGCTCTGTTTTGTATGCCCTTCCTGCAAGCGGCCTGCTGGCGGAGGCGGCTGGCTGTCTGTTTGTGCTTATAACCCGCCATATGCTGCTTGGACAGACGTTGTTTGATATGACATCCGCACTGCTTTTTGGTGTTGGATTGTTTCGAAAAGCACCAAATAAAGTATTGTACAGCGTGTCGCTCCTTCTGGTGGCAGCGCTCGTATTCTATGTTGTGTATAAGCCGTTTTTGCTCTTGATATAAACCGCAATTTTATCCAAGTATTGTTTGTCTGCCTCCTATATACTGAATATGTTCCCACAAAACAGGTGGCAGACATTCCCTGCCGCAGTATAATAGAAAGGCGGATTATAAACATGAAAAACACAGTATTTGAAGCATTTAATAACGGCATCCTCAAAACTCCTGCTGCCGCAGTCTCGTTTGCAGACATTCCTTGGGCAAAACATGCCGTGTATGAAGGCGTGGCGCTCAAGCACCTTGTCACCGCAAAAGACACAGACGGACGCTTTAGTTATCATCTTGTTCAAATCGAACCGGGAAAAAGCATCGAAAGCCATATCCACGAGACGCAGCTTGAAACCCATGAAGTGATCGCGGGCGCTGGCATCTGCATCAATCAAGGCGCAGAGATTTCCTATTGCGCTGGAACGATTTCGATCATGCCGGCAGACACTCCACATGAGGTAACCGCGGGCAGTGAAGGTCTTTGCCTGTTTGCCAAATTTATTCCGGCGCTGTGCTGACAGACTGCTTCCGCAGGCACTTCTGATACTCTTTTGGCGTCAGTCTGACGATTTTGCCAAAACACCGGTCAAACTTTTTCTGGCGCTTCCGTAATCATCCGTTTTAATTGCTGGATGTATCCAGCATCTGCATTCCTCTGCTTCACAGGAATGCAGATGCTGATCATCGTGTATGCGGTGCTGCCAAGCGTTTCGATTCCATGTGCGATGTCTGGCAGAATGCAGAACAGACTGCCCGCCCTGTGAACAGTCTGCTGTCCGTCGATGACAACACACACTGCTCCCTCTGCCACAAAGCCTATGACGATATGGGCAGCATGGGTATGCGTCGGATACGACTGGCGGCAGTTTTGATAACAAACACATTGAAGCCCTTCACGCTGGTCATTTTCTATATCTATATCTATTCCTATATCAATGTATGTAATATTTCCCTTCATTGGATAAACACTCCGATCTGGGCACGTCCTAAATCATTCCAGAGCCAAATTCTTCCAGCATCGTGCTCCACAAGCCATTCTCATCTGCAATTGCAGTGGGGTCAATTGCCTCAATCTGTTGTCTGAGCTCCTGTTCTGCTTCTGAATACAACTCAGAATCCTCCCCTTCGGGCACCGCCTCCGCTACCGTTTGATAAACTGCCAGATACAGTTTCATAATCTCCATAAATTTAGGAAAATCTGCTGCACAGTAGCAGATCAGATTCTCTTCTCTCAAATCCAATGTATCACGAGCTGCCGCCTGCTCTGTCTGACTATCGCATAATTCAGCAATATAGACGGGTCCGTCTGACAGGACAATCATGAGAAAGGCAGCGTTTCCGCCTGCGTTGTCCTCCTCCGCCACCACCACAAACTGGCGCTGGGTGTCCACTGTTCCAGTCCAGAGGTCCTCCGGCGCCAAAAAGGTGTATACTCCCAATTCTGCCCCCGGCGCTGGCAAATGCGCTTTGACCAATTGCAGTGTCTCATTGATGCTTTTCGTTCTTTCCATATACACTTACCTCCTTCTACCATATCATACTAAATTTTATTTTTCCTTTCAACCAAAAGTATTTGCAGCGTAATTCTCTACTTGACACCCCTGCCGACCTGCGGTATAATGATTTCACTTTATCACATAAAAGCGTTGAAGTTCTAAAGTGTTTATGTGATACACATTTTTCATCGTTTTTACATAGGAGGGGCATTGATTATGCTTGTTAAAATTTTGTTGCTGCTTTTGTTCTTTGGATGTATGATTGCCGTCGGGCTGTATGCGCGCAAGAGCGCAAACAGCATGACGGATTTCGTGCTTGGCGGGCGCAGTGTGGGTCCGTGGCTCTCGGCTTTTGCATACGGCACATCTTACTTTTCTGCGGTGGTGTTTGTGGGCTATGCGGGACAGTTTGGATGGAAGTACGGTCTTGCTTCCACTTGGATTGGTCTGGGAAATGCGGTGATTGGCTCGCTGCTTGCATGGGTTGCGATGGGCAGGCGCACGAGAGTCATGACACATCATCTCGAGGTAGCGACAATGCCGGACTTTTTCGGGCGGCGTTATGACAGTAATGTCATAAAAATTGTGGCTTCCGCGATCGCTTTCGTGTTTATGATCCCCTACACTGCTTCTGTCTATAACGGACTTTCCCGTCTGTTTGGCATGGCGTTTGACATCCCTTATACCGTCTGCGTGATCACGATGGCAGTTCTCACCGGCGTGTACGTTATTCTTGGCGGATATATGGCGACTGCCATCAATGATTTTATTCAGGGTATCATTATGCTTTTTGGTATTGTGGCAGTGATTGGCGCAGTGCTTTCCGGTCAGGGCGGATTTATCGAGGCAGTCAGAAAACTCTCGGAGCTTCCGTCTGACGTGCCAGTCACGATGGGCCAGCAGGGGGCTTTTGCATCCTTTTTTGGAACAGACCCGCTGAATCTGCTGGGCGTGATTATTCTGACCTCCTTAGGGACTTGGGGGCTTCCGCAGATGGTTCACAAATTTTATGCGATCAAGAGTGAGCGGGCGATCAAGACAGGAACGATCGTATCTACCTTTTTTGCAGTGATTGTCTCTGGCGGCTGCTATTTCCTTGGCGGCTTTGGGCGGCTCTATGATGCCCCGGCCCTGTACAAGGCAGATGGCTCTGTGATGTATGATGCGATTGTTCCGTCCATGCTGTCCACGCTGCCGGATCTTTTGATTGGTGTCGTGATTATTCTGGTGCTGTCAGCTTCCATGTCAACACTTTCCTCGCTGGTGCTGACCTCGGCTTCCACGCTGACGCTTGACTTTATCAAGGGAAACATCATCAAGGAAATGGATGACAGGAAACAGCTGATTTACATCCGCGTACTGATTGTATTTTTTATCGTGATTTCTGTGGTGCTGGCGCTGAATCCGCCAACCTTTATCGCACAGTTGATGGGTATTTCGTGGGGCGCCCTCGCCGGTGCATTCCTCGCTCCATTTTTGTATGGTCTGTACTGGAAAGGTGTGACCAGAGCCGGTGTGTGGGCGAGCTTTGTCTGCGGTGTCGGCATCACTGTGTCCAATATGTTTTTTAAGTTTATCGCCTCACCTATTAACGCCGGCGCGGTGGCAATGATTGCAGGCTTAATTATCACGCCGGTTGTGAGCCTGATGACCCCCAAAATCAATGCCGCATTTGTCAACAAAATTTTCCAGTGCTATGACAACACGGCGAAGGTGTCCAGCAAAGAATATTTGAAAGAGGAGCCGTAAATATACTATAGAAAACGGACTTTCTTCTGTTCAAAAAAATGATCCACTTCCTTTTTGATTGTTTCAGGCGCAAGCGACTTGGACAGATATCCTTCTGGTCTGAGCGCAAGCGCCTTTTTCACGCTGTCTTTGTCAACTTTGTTGGTCAGAAAAATGACAGGTGTGTCATTAAATTTTCTGTCAGAGCGTATCATTTCCAGCACCTGCTTTCCATTGCAGACAGGCATCTCATAGTCCAGCAGAATCAGATCTGGCCGGTCGAGCGCCATATCCCTGATTGCTGACATGCCGGAGCGCGCAGTTGTCACTTCATAGTCACTGCCGAACAAATCCTGCATTGTACGCAGCATAAAATCCGAGTCGTCCACGATCAGCAGTTTCTTTTTGGGCGCTGTTTGGGGCGCTGGATTTAAATACCTTTTGACCTCCTCCATCGCATTTTCAGTAATGACACCGGCTCCATCCTCGCTCCCGATCTGGTCAGAGGAGGTCATACAGTAGGCAAAATACCCTTTTCCGGTGTCGAACAGCATACTAAACTGCGGACTTAGCTTCTCATATACCATTTGAAACTGCTCGTAGGACAGAAGCTGTTCCTGCTTCATCTCAAACTGCTGCAAAGATGGAAAACACTGCTTAATGCGCTCCACAAACTGCCTAGCCACGTAGCCGGCTGCGTGCATCAGCATTGTTTTGACTGCCTCGGATTTGATATTCATGACACTGCCAATCGTGCCTGCTATAAATTTTTCCTCAAAAATCAGAAAAAACTCCCATCGTTTATTTTCCTTGGAAGCCGCGATCAGGCGGTAATAGATTCCTTCGCCAAACCGTTCTCCCGCATAGCAGTCACTGAGCAGATACGAGTCCACCTGAAACATGCTGTGCAGCAGGCTGGCAACGGTCTGCCCCATCACTGCCTGCTCCTCGTCTGGCAGCAGATTTTCCCAATGCTTGATCTTCTCCCCGCTCACAATCGCATGGTCCTCGATCAGTGTATGTCCAATCAGCCACCCAGCACACACACTGAGAAAATGGCTGACAGATTCCTCTGAGTAGTCTGTCCGCTCCAGCTCCTTCTCAAGTGCCGGAAGCGTTCTTTCGCGGAAATTTTTGTGAATATGCCGGTGTGTTTTCAGCCCTTCATAGTGAATGGACGCCATATAATCTTCCTCGTCAGCAAAATGCTGAACCGCATGTTCCTTAAAGAACTTGACTGCCTCCTGACAGACCCAGTGGCTTTTCTCCTCCTGATGTCCAAAATCATACAGTTTGTTGAGAATACTATATATAACGTGATTGATTATTGCTCACAAACACAGGCGGTCTATGACCATTTGTGGAACTGTAGTTATCCAAT
>VSNR01000049.1 GCA_009774345.1 Lachnospiraceae bacterium
CAGTACCATTTTTCGCCGGCTTACAGCCAGCTGGTGGCGAGCTTGCCGTTTTTCATGTATTGCCAGGAGCCGCTGTGATTCTGCATCCAGCCCTGGGCGGTCTGCGGGTCAATAACGATCTCTACAAACCGCCGCAGGACGGTAGCGACTTCGGCGCGGGTGGCGGTTCCCTGCGGGTCAAACTTACTCCCGCTTTTCCCTGTAAGGATGCCCGCCTGTTGCATGGCTTTGACTTCCTTTGCCGCCCAGCCGCTGATCTGCGCGTTGTCCGCAAAGGTCACATCTTCATGGGCAACCGGCAGGTCATAGCACAGCTTTTTCGCGTAATTTGCCATAATGGCCGCCATCTGTTCCCGCATGATGTTGGTGTCCGGGGAAAAGGTGGTGGCGGCAGTGCCGTCCACAATGCCTTTTTCCGCCACCCAGTTCACATAAGAGGCATAGTAGGCGTCTGCTTTCACATCGGTGAATTTCCCGGTTTTGTAGCTGTCCAGGTCGATGCCCGCCAGCCGCCCCAGGGCGGTGACAAACATTCCCCGCGTCATGCCCGTGTCAGGGCTGAATTGGTTGTTTCCAGTACCGGTGAGCAGCCCCCGGCTGGCTGCGAAGATGATGTTATCCTCCGCCCAATGGTTCTTAATGTCGGTAAAGTCCGGGACAGGGGTCTTATAGCTGATGCCGTAGATGCTGAAATGCCCGGTTTCAAAGACAACTGTACCCAGGTCAGGGTCATAGCTGGATTTTGTCAGCCATTCCACCTTGCCCTTGCCATCCACATAGACCGCATAGAGATTTCCGGCCTTTTCGTCTTTTGCCGGAGCATAAGGCAGACGGACAGCGATGGTGTGGCCGTTAAAATCGGTGATCGGTGTTTCTTTCCCGCCGGAGAGATACACCAGCGACAGGTCAAAGACCGGTCTTGTGCCGATAGCAGTTTTGGTCTCCTTGGATAAACCGGACGGGTCTGTCTGTTTTACCCGGAAAATAACATCCCCGTTTGCTGACAGGGTATCCAGCTATTTCAGCAGTTTTGTGTCCATTCCTCCAACAATCACGCCCTCAATGTTGATTTCCAGACGCTTCACATTTTCGCGGACGAGGGTGTTCAGGGTTTGGGCGTTAATGGTTACATTAAAAGAGTTCTGTCCCTCTTTGGGCGTGATAGGAATAACAACCGCCACGCCATTTGCGGTATTGCCGTTCTTTTTGGCATCGTTCTTTACCGTGTTGATGGCAGACTGGACAGTGCCGTTATCCACTGCCACATTCCCGTCTTTATCCGGTGTTGCCGGTTTGGTCTGGCTGGTGGTAGGGATTTCCGGCTTGGTTTCGTCGGGACGCGCTACAATCGTGGAGCCACCGCCGGAGGAACCATTGTCACCACTGGAAGAACCACCCCCGCCGGACGAGGAACCTCCCCCACTGCCGGAACCGCCAGAGTTATTCTAACGTCAAAGTATGATTGTGCGTAGAAAGGGGGAAGCTGGCAGTATCTGATAGATGCCCCAAGTGACACGGTTTCAGCTGGGCGATTTTCGCTTTGCCTGATCGAAAGGGCAAGAACGATGACTTCCAGCCGTACCGCAAATTTTTCGGGTCAACGGATTATATATTTTGCACAAAATTATGGGTTAGCATTTCCTAACATATTGGTTAGTATGATGAAACTGAGGTTAGTGATAAAAATTGAGTTGACAAAGACCTTTGAGCGTCATATTATAATATATGGTTAGCGAGTGCTAACTTCTATTTAACACGTAAGGTTAGTGAAAACTAATACATATTCAAAAGAAGGTGAACACATGATGCCGCTTACATTAGCAGAGATTGGAGAGGAAAACATTATCAGGAAAATCGGAGGAAAACAGGAAGTTAAGACACATCTGGAGAACCTTGGTTTTGTCGTGGGAGGGGCGGTCACTGTAATAAACGCCATCGGGGGCAATGTGATTGTGAATGTGAAGGACTCCCGCATTGCGGTCAGCAGAGAAATGGCACAGAAGATTATGGTCTGAAAGCATTAAGAAGCCCTTCGGAAGCATGGAATATTGCAAGGGGTTACTAAATGTTTCAATATCATGGACTCCAGGATAGGACTCCATGATCAAAAATTATTATGAAATGAGGAGGACAGGTTGAAAATTAAAATTTTCAACCGAGAATTTGTGCCTGGTGGCGCAAATTCCCACACAGAGAAAGGAGTGTAGTTATCAAAATGAAGACACTAAAAGAATCAAAGGTCGGCGATACCGTCCGGGTGGTGAAGCTCCATGGGGAAGGTGCAGTCAAACGCCGTATCATGGACATGGGACTGACAAAGGGCGTGGATGTGCAGATCCGCAAGGTGGCGCCTTTGGGTGATCCGATTGAGGTGACCGTCCGCGGTTATGAACTTTCCATCCGGAAAGCAGATGCAGAAATGATTGAAGTCGAAAGTGCGTAAAGAACATCTAAGCGGCCAGAGTACGCCCGCTAAGATGTTCTAAGTTACGCACTGAAGAATGCCAAGTGCGGGCATTCTTCTGAGGTTTCCGTATATACAGGGGTTTATCCCCTTTATTTTCAATCAAATAGTTAGTGAAAACTAATATAAAGAAGGAGAGAAAAACTATGAGTATGCGAATTGCCCTTGCAGGCAACCCGAACTGCGGAAAAACGACATTATTCAATGCCCTGACAGGTTCCAACCAGTTTGTCGGAAACTGGCCGGGCGTTACGGTGGAAAAGAAAGAGGGAAAGTTAAAAAGGCATGACGGCGTGACAGTCACCGACCTTCCCGGTATTTATTCCCTTTCCCCCTATACACTGGAGGAAGTGGTGGCAAGAAATTATCTGATTGGTGAGCGCCCTGATGCGATCCTGAACCTGATTGACGGTACAAATTTGGAGAGAAACCTTTATCTGACCACACAGCTTACCGAACTTGGCATTCCTGTGGTGGTTGCCATCAACATGATGGATGTGGTGGAGAAAAATGGCGACCAGATCAATACGCAGGAGCTGTCAAGGCAGTTAGGCTGTAAGGTCGTTGAAATTTCCGCCTTGAAAGGAAACGGGATCATGGAAGCGGCGGAGGCTGCAATCAACGCGGCAAAGAACGGCCGGACCGTTCCGATGCATACCTTTGCAGGAACCGTGGAACATGCCCTTGCCCATATCGAGGAGGCCGCAGTACACGGACTGCCGGAGGAACAGCAGCGCTGGTATGCCATCAAGTTGTTTGAGCGGGATGATAAGGTTTTGGAGCAGTTAAAGCTATGCGAGTCTGTCCTTTCCCATATTGAAACGGATATTAAGGCGGCAGAGGAAGAGATGGACGACGACGCGGAATCCATTATCACCAACGAGCGGTATATTTATATCGGAAGCATTATCAAGGGATGTCTGAAAAAGAAGTCGGCAGGGAAAATGACAAATTCAGACAAAATCGACAGGATTGTCACAAACCGTTTTCTGGGGCTTCCGATTTTTGCGGCGATTATGTTCCTCGTGTATTACATCTCCATGGTGACGGTGGGTGCAAACGCCACGAACTGGGCAAATGACGGGCTGTTCGGCGATGGCTTCCATCTGTTTGGCATCGGCTCCGCGGCTTATGGGGAGGCTTCTGAGGAATACGGTGATGCGGCGCTGATCGTAGACGGGTACGATGCTTATGTGGAGGAAAACGGCGCGGCTCCTACAGGCGACTTCCCTTATGAAGTGGCGGATGATGAAACGCTGGAAGTGACGGTGGAAACGGCTTCTCTTGTGGATTACGAAGCTGCGCTTGCGGTGATGGAACAGTATGGAGATGAGCCTGATCCGGCGGCTTACGGCGTATGGGTTCCGGGTATTCCGGTTCTTGTAGGAAATACACTGGAAGCGGCAGGCGCGGCAGACTGGCTTGCAGGGCTGATCAACGACGGTATCGTAGCCGGTGTGGGTGCGGTGCTTGGCTTCGTGCCGCAGATGCTTGTTTTGTTCCTGCTCCTTGCCTTTTGGGAAGCGTGCGGCTATATGGCGCGTATTGCATTCGTACTTGACCGTATTTTTCGCAAGTTCGGATTGTCCGGCAAATCCTTTATTCCGATGCTGATCGGTACCGGCTGCGGCATTCCGGGCATCATGGCGTCGAGGACGATTGAGAATGAGCGTGACCGCCGTATGACGATTATGACAACGACATTTATTCCCTGCGGCGCGAAAGTTCCGTTTATTGCCATGGTGGCAGGCGCAATCTTCGGCGGCTCCGCATGGGTGGCAACGAGCGCATACTTTGTCGGTATGGCGGCAATCATCATTTCCGGCATTATGTTAAAGAAAACGAAGATGTTTTCCGGCGATCCGGCTCCTTTCGTTATGGAGCTCCCGGCTTACCATATGCCCACGGTGGGCAATGTGCTGCGCTCCATGTGGGAACGCGGATGGTCTTTCATCAAGAAAGCGGGCACAATCATCCTGCTTTCCACGATTGTTATCTGGTTTACGACATACTTTGGGTTTACTTCGGAAGGTTTCCGGATGCTTGGCGAGGAGGAAATGGATCAGTCGCTTCTTGCGGCAATTGGCAGCGCGATTGCATGGATTTTCATACCGCTCGGTTGGGGCAACTGGCAGGCGGCAGTGGCTTCTATTACCGGTCTTGTGGCGAAAGAGAATATCGTCGGCACCATGGGTATCCTCTATCCTGGCGGCTGGTCTGAGATTGGTGCAAACTTCAGTCAGGTTGCAGGCTATTCTTTCCTTGTGTTCAACCTTTTGTGCGCGCCCTGCTTTGCGGCTATCGGCGCCATCAAACGGGAGATGAACAATGCGAAATGGACGTGGTTCGCTATCGGATACCAGTGTGGATTGGCTTACGCGGTGGCGCTGATGGTTTACCAGATTGGTTCTGCATTTACAGGAAATCTGAATATCATCGGTCTGTTTGCATCCATCGTAATCCTCGGCGGTATGATTTATATGCTGTTCAGACCGTATAAAGAGGCGACAAAGCTGACAACAAATATGAAACTGAAAATGGCGAAGTAACGGCGCGGAAATTGCAAGGGAGATTGTGGACATTATGATTGGTTCGGATGACCTGTACGGGCTTGTAACGTTAAAAAGGCTGAGCAATGCGCTGGTTGGCGAATCCATGGGAATTACAGGGTAATTGTCGGTTTCAATACGGCGCTGATCCTGCTTGGTGTCGGTGGATTTTTGCAGCCCGCATCCTCGGTGCTTTTGCACAATACTTCGACGCTGGCAATCAGCCTGAAAAGTATGCAGGATCTATTGTAACAGATCAGTCACGCCCTAAAATGGACAGGATACATTTTTTCATCGCCTCATAGCTTTCCGGGGTGATGTCATGCTCCATTTTACAGGCATCGCCCGCTGCGATTACGGGGTCAACGCCAAGATGGACCAGCCAGTCTGTCAGCAGGGTGTGACGTTCGTAGACGCTTTCTGCGATTTTTCGCCCGTCCTCTGTCAGACAGAGGTATCCTTCCTCCGAAACGGTGATGTATCCGCGGTTTTTCAGGTTTTTTACGGCGACGCTCACGCTCGGCTTTGAAAAATTCAACTCGGTCGCCACGTCGATGGAACGCACCACAGAGAGGCGGCTGCTTAAGATCAGTATTGTTTCAAGGTAATCCTCAAGGGATTCCTCGGCTTTGTGCCGGATATAACTCATGGTATCACTGTACTCCTTTCCGGGACGGAATCCCGCCCGTAAGTTAATCCTAACACTTTAGGGAGGGAGGCGCAAGGTCTGACAGCAAAAAGGATGTTATCAAATTTTGTATGACATAGGGATGAACTGTAAATATTTGCGGCATTGACAGGTGTGCCGCATTTTTGAAAGGCAGAGGTTAGATTTTGCTAACCTGAAAGGAAAGAGAGGGATTGTTTATGGTTAAGATTACAGTGGGTATTGACGGTATGGCGTGCGGGATGTGCGAAGCGCATATTAATGAGGCGGTACGGAACGCTTTTCCAGTTAAAAAAGTGACCAGCTCACATACAAAAAAGGAAACTGTCATCCTGGCGGAGCGGGAGATACCTGAACCGGAGCTTCGGAAAGTCATAGCGGAGGCGGGATATGACGTAATGAGCATGAACTGGGCGCCGTATGAGAAAAAGGGACTGTTTTCGAGGAGGCAGGCATGAAAAAGAAAAAATCGGTGGAGGATTATTTGAAGACAATCTATATCCTTTCTGGAAAAAAGGACGTACATGGGGCGGATATTGCAAGGGCAATCGGCGTTTCACGGCCGACTGTCTGTGTGTCCTTAAAGGCGCTGGAGGAGGAAGGGTATATTCTCATGGACGATGCGCGGGAAGTCCATCTGACGGAGAAGGGGCTGCGGATCGCGGAAGAAACCTATGAACGGCACAGTACATTCTGCCAGCTTCTGACGGAGCTTGGTGTGGATGAAAAGGTGGCGGCGTCAGATGCCTGCGAGATGGAGCATGCGGTCAGCAATGAAAGCTACCGGGCATTGAAGGCGCTTGTGGCGTTGCCTGCGAGATCGATGAAAAGCCGGACATGATCCATTGTTACTGTATGCTGCCCTATTTCCCGGAGCTGAAGGAGACTTTCGGGAAGATCGTGGGGATTTTGCGGGAATGAGGGAGGAGAGGCAAAAATGAAATTAAACTACATCATCAAAGGTTTTCAGCAGACAGTGCAGGAGCGTTTTTCAGCGCAGAGTAAGGCTTTGAATGAGGCTTGTTTGAGACGGCTTACACAGTTGCGTGTGGAGAATACAGACGCATCAAAGGAAAAGAAGAGGCATCTGGAGAAACAGATCCTGCCGGGGATTGCGGCATATGAAACACTTGGAACTGTTATGTCAAAACAAGAAGCTTTTCGTACAGTGCATGGATATGTGGAGGCTCACGCCCTGGCAGGCCGGAAAATGCTCACCGGAATGCTGCGCCTGCCGGGATTGTACCGTCTGGTTCCTGGCGTTTTTGCGGCAATGGTACGTGAAATATTTGGCGAGAAGGCGGGGTTTGACGCCAAAGAATACCGGACTGCGGGCGGCGTCATGCGGATTGATATGGTGAAATGCCCTTACCATGAAACCTGCGTGCGGTATGGCTGCCCGGAGCTGTGCGCCTGCTTTTGCGACAGTGATGATATTGCCTACGACAATATGCACCCGAAGCTGTTATGGCACCGGACAAAGACACTGGGGCGCGGTGGGAACTGCTGTGATTTTAGCCTGAAGGTAAAAGGGAAATAAATCGGAGGAAACGAAAATGAGCAGACATGATGAAATCAAAAACGCGTATAAAAACCTTGGCGGTGAGGTGACATTCTACGATGGGATGATCACCTGCTCCACCCTGCCCGGAAAGGCGGTCTGTAAGCTGGTGTGGAACATGAATAAGAAGAAAAACGACCGCTATCTTGAACTTGCACTTTCTGGCATCCCGAAAAATTTTTTCGGGAGGATGCTGGAGGTTCCGGTGGGAACGGGCGTACTCAGTATGCCGGTATATGAAACACTGCCAGATGCGGAAATCACTTGTCTGGACTATTCCCCGGATATGATGGAGAGAGCAAAGCGGCAGGCACAGAGGCGGGGAATCGAAAATGTCCGTTTTTTGCAGGGGGATGTGGGAAATCTGCCCTTTGAAAACGAAAGTTTTGACCTTGTATTGTCGCTCAACGGTTTCCATGCTTTCCCAGACAAAGAAGCGGCATACCGCGAGGTTTTCCGGGTCTTAAAGCTGGGCGGAATATTTTGCGGCTGTTTTTATGTCAAAGGCGAAAATAAGCGCACTGATTGGCTTGTTGATAAATTATATACGCCAAAGGGATATTTTACGCCGCCCTATGAAACAAAGCAAAGTCTGCAAATGAGACTGAAATCTATGTACCAGAAAGCGGATGTAAAGACCGTGGAGGGTATGGCGGCTTTCCGGTGCAGGAAGAGGAAAATGCAAGGAAGCAATTGAAGTTGGAAAAGGCGACACCTGTCAAATGCAGTTGGCAGTAGCGTTTATAGGAATGAGGGTGAAATTATGAAGAAAAACAGAAACCATCTTCCGAGGAAGAGCCATTTTCCTTTATATGGCGTAGGGCCGGTATATGTGGCTGTGATTATCACGGCGAGCGTGGCGGGAATTTTATTGAGTCAATCTAAGATCATTGCATATCTGTGCTTTCCCATGGTAAAGGCGGTTTTGCTGATGATAGGAATTTTACTGATTGCGGCGGGAGCGGTATTGTGGGTTTTGGCAGTTTTCAGGGCAAAGATTGATGACGGCATCATAAACAACCATTTGGTGACAAGCGGTGTGTACGCACTGGTGAGAAATCCGATTTATGCGGCGTTTCTGTCTGCCTGTACAGGCGCGCTCTTTATTTGCGGCAATTTATGTCTGCTGATCCTGCCGGTGTTGTATTAGCTGTTTTTGACAGTATTGATGAAATATAGTGAGGAAAAGTGGCTGAAAAGCTTATACGGTGCGGAGTATGAGGAATATTGCAGGAGAGTGAACTGCTGTATCCCGTGGTTTCCAAAAAAACGGTAAGCATATCGCAAAGGAGGGGACAGAAGTGAATATGCGTATTTTAGTTTACGGTGCGGGTGTGCTGGGCTGCAATCTGGCGGATAACCTGCACCATGCAAAAAAGGATGTGACGCTGCTGGCACGGGGAGCATGGGCAGAGCAGCTAAAGCAAAATGGCTTACATATGAAAAGAACCTTTCATCTAAAGGAAACTGTAAGCCGTATCCCGGTCATCACGCAGCTTGCACCGAATGATTGTTACGACGTCATCTTCGTTGTGGTGCGCTATACCCAACTGAACGACGTGATGGAAGATTTGCGGACAAACGCGACAAAGAATATCGTACTCGTGGGCAATAATGTCCGTCCCGCCCGCTATACCACGTTTCTGTCGGGGAAAAACGTGATGTTTGCCTTTGCGCTGTCTGCAGGGCATCGGGAACCGGAGCGGGTGGTTTCCCTTGACATGAAAAAGATTACCATCGGGCAGTTAAAAAGTGCGCCCTCCAATGAAACATTGATTGGGCGGATTTTTGCGGACACAGGATATAAAGTGGTCTACGAACCAAATATGGAGGATTATCTGCTCTGTCACGCGGCTTTCGTCCTGCCGGCGGCTTTTGCCTGTTACTATACGGACGGTAATCTGCGGAAACTGAAGGGAAATACCGTTTATTTAAACAGGCTGTTGGACGCCAATATCGAAGGTTATCGGGCAATCGAGCGGGCGGGGCATGCGATTCTCCCGGCAAGTGATACGGATTATGAAAGCGCTGCATATTGCAAAACCTGTCTGCACTTTTTCCGGTTGATGTGCGCTACCGGTCTGGGAAAGCTCTGTGCCAGTGACCATGCCATGAACGCCATTGATGAAATGAGTACCTTAAACCGGGATATGAAAGCGTTCTTCGACGAAACAGGAGCAACGTATCCTGTCTGGCGGACGCTGGAGCGGGAGGCAGGACGGTATCTGAATAAAAATACTGACACAGAATTACATTTAGGAGATGTGCAGGAAACGGCGCTGATACCGCTTGCAGTCAGGGCAAATGAAACGGAAAAGAAGACGGCACGGATACACGATGATAAGGCGGTTGAAATCATCAGGAAACTTAACGTAGACACGGAAAAACTGGATTGGTTCTTTTCCCACGAGGGTGTTATCGCAAGGACGATTTTGTTTGACGAAACGGTGAAAAAACTGCTTCGGAAATATCCCGATGCGGTCTGTGTCAATATCGGCTGCGGGCTTGATGACCGCTTTACCCGTGTCGATAACGGAAAGATCCAGTGGTTTAACGTTGATCTGCCGGATTCGATTGCCGTGAGAAAAAAGTTTTTCCATGAGACAGAGTGGGAGCATATGCTGGCGGCGGATATTCTCAGGGCAGGATGGACGGAGCGAATCCCTAAAAATAAAGTTGTGATTGTCATTGCCGAAGGACTGTTCATGTATTTCTCCAAAGAACAGGTGAAAACTTTGTTAAACAGCATCACGGATTCGTTCGGCAGGGGATTCTTTCTTGTGGAGTTGATGCACCCCAAAATGATGAACGAGAAGAAGCATGACACGGTAAAAAATACCAACGCGAAGTTCGGATGGGGAACCGTGACGGGCAGGGAACTTCTTCCTCTCGATGCAAAGCTTACGCTGATCAACGAGCGTAGCTTTTGGGAGGAAATGAGAAAATATTCCCTGATTGGAAAAATCGGAAGTGTTGTTGCTGGAAAGCTGAATAACAGGCTGGCGGTTTATAAGTGGCAGTAAGGAACTAAAGATTTGGATTATCGCAGGTTTTTGTGCGAGAGCGGAGTGGGGTAACTTGCTTCCCTTTATATAAAAGAGGCAGGGAATTTGATAACCTTGGCTGTTGCCGCCGTCGCGGTCATTATCCGCTTTGCCTGCACGGTCACTTCCAGTCGCATGGCGTATCTTTCGTCAAAATCAGTGAAGAAAACGCTGCGGGATATAATCTACAGGAAACTTCTGCGTCTTGGCCCTTCCTATAAGGAACAGGTGAAAACCTCGGAGATCGTGCAGGTGGCAGTGGAGGGCGTGGAACAGCTTGAAACCTACTTTGGGGCGTATCTCCCGCAGTTTTTTTATGCCTGTCTGGCGCCCCTTACACTGTTCGTATACCTGTGCTTTGTCAATGTTCCGTCCGCTGTTGTCCTGTTAGTCTGTGTGCCGCTGATTCCGGTGTCCATTGCGGCGGTGCAGACATGGGCGAAAAAGCTGCTGTCAAAATATTGGGGGCAGTATACGGCGTTGGGCGATACCTTTCTGGAAAACCTGCAGGGACTTACCACATTGAAAATTTATCAGGCGGACGGCTTCAAACATGAGGAAATGAACCGCGAGGCGGAGAAATTCTGCAGGATTACAATGAAGGTGCTGACTATGCAGCTCAATTCTATTACAATTATGGACTTAATCGCTTACGGCGGCGCTGCGCTGGGCGTCATCATGGCGGCGACGCAGTTTCGGGCGGGAAAGGTTTCCCTTTCGGGATGCCTTCTGATCATTCTCCTGTCAGCAGACTTTTTTATCCCCATGCGACAGCTTGGCAGTTTCTTTCATGTGGTCATGAACGGCATGGCGGCAAGCGATAAGATTTTCCGGCTGTTGGATCTGCCGGAGCGGGAGGAAAGGTCAGGGACGGTTCCGGCGGACTGCTCCATTGTTTGTTCCGGACTGTGTTTTTCTTACACAGAAAAAAGTCCTTCTGATGCGGACGTAGCTTCGGAAAATATAGGCGGAAGTTCATCTGTTTCGATGGGGCGTGAGGTTCTGCATGGTATCCGGATGGAATTTCCAAAGGGCGGATTTGTTTCGATTGTAGGGGAGAGCGGCTGCGGCAAGTCCACAGTTGCGGCAGTTTTAACGGGAAGGAATCAGGGTTATGGAGGCTCGGTAAAAATCGGCGGCAGGGAGCTTTCGGATATAAGGGAATCAGAACTGCTGAAGAATATCACCTATGTCAGCTATCAGAGTTCGCTTTTTCCCTTTAATATACAACCGCCGCAAAATTCGAAACAATAAGAAACATATCCTAATTCCGCAAACTTGACAGCATAGTGACGCACTGTATTCTGAGAAGCCATAAACCCGTGACTAACAATAGCTATTGGAAGACCTTTCCCTCGTGGTCTGTACTCTGTTCCCCTAATAACCAAATTGTCCCTTTCGCAAGTAAATTCTTGTACTAAGATATTGTTTTTAAGCCCTCCCAATCTCTGCAAAATTTCCACCACCTTGAACATTTCCAATCTTTTCAAATAATCTCGAAAGGCTTTTATTTATGTTCTATAATTTTAGCAATCATTTTGACCGTTTCTTCAATTCCAAAATAACTTGTGTTGATTGAAATATCATAGTTTTCGGATAGACCCCAAGTCCGATCAGTATAATGCTGATAGTGTCTGGAACGCTTCTTAATCTCGCTCCAAGATATGAGATGCCGCCTCTTTTTCATCAATACCATGTTCAGCAACAACGCGCCTACACCTATCCTTACTGTCAGCATGAATAAAAATATGAAGGGCATCCGGACAGCCACGAAGAATATAATCTGCACACCTACCTATGATAATGCAAGATTCCTTTTCTGCAAGCTCTTTTATTAACTCCGTCTGAAAGGCATTAACTTGATCATGCAGTGGCATATTCCTTTTATCAGATACATTATATACAAGAAACATATTTGAAGCGATCATATAAAGCAGCTTTGCATTAGCATATTCACCGATAGTAGCTATCGTTTCCTCCGCAAGCCCGCTTCTCTCGGCAACGATTTTTAATATTTTTTTATCATAAAGCGGTACTTTAAGCCTTTCAGCAAGTTTTTCTCCTATGGTATGACCGCCGCTTCCACATTGGCGACTAATTGTTATAATGAATTTACGCATTAACTTTTACTTCCTTCGGAAAAATCCTTTTCCAACATGTTGCCAAAATCATTATAGTGACAATAAATGATAATGCATCCGCAACCACGCCAGCCCATAATGGGCCGTTTACTCCGATAACTGAGGATAATATCAATACTGTTGGAATGATAGTAATAAATTGCCTTGTTATCGTATTTAAAGAGGATAGCACAGGTTTTCCGACAGATTGCAGAAAATATCCTGATGTAAGCTGTAATCCATACATAGGACAAAGCAAAAGGTATGTACGCAGACTCTTAATAGCAAATTCATTATAAAGTTCAGATTCATCACCAAACAGAGAAATGATCGCCATCGGAAACACTTGTATAATTACCATACAGATAAACATAATAATGGTAGACACAATAACCGCAATCTTAAAAGTTTTCTTGGTTCTGTCATACTTTCCCGCGCCATAGTTAAATCCAATAATCGGTTGTGCCCCCGTTGCAATGCCTTGTACGAGATAGATTACAATGGAACTGATTTTTAGTGTAATCCCCATTGCTGCCATTGGAATATCCGCACCGTAAACGGAATTTGCACCATGCTTTGTCATCATATTGTTAATGATTGTTGTGGTAAGTACAACACAAATTTGAAGAATAAAGCCTGAAATTCCAAGTGCAGCTATCTTCCTGATAATCTTCCACTTCAATAAAAAGTATTCTTTCTTTAAGCCAGCATTTTTGAACCTTCTAAAATATGGAGCAAACCATACGCCATTGATAATCTGTCCTAATATCGTGGCAAAAGCTGCACCTGCAACACCGCCGGAAATTCCTGCAGAATTATAGCCAATTCTAATAAAGATAGGGTCTAAAACGATATTGATAATGGTTCCTGCAAGCATGCCGACCATTGCGTATCGGGGACTGCCATCTGCCCTGCTAATGGCAGACATTGCGACGGCCAGTGATACAAAAGGGAAAACGATAACAATAATTCTGCCATAGCTTGCAGCATAGGGTAATGTTTCACTTGAAGCTCCAAATAGTTTGCAGAGCTGTGTCATAAAAAGTTCACATAAAGTGAGAATGGAAATACTGATAACAGTAATGAGCAACAATGTATTGCAAATACCTCTTGATCCCTTTTCTCTGTTTCCTTTACCAAGCTGTAAACTGAAATAGGCTGCACATCCTTCACCCAGCAAGGATGGGATTGCGATTGAAAATACTGTTAGGGGAAAAATAATATTTGTCGCGGCGTTACCGAGGTAGCCAACAATATTCCCGATAAAAATTTGATCGACGATGTTGTAAAGGGCATTAATAATAAGAGCTATAGTGCTGGGAACGGCAAATTTGAGAATTAGTTTTCCTACTGGCTCAACGCCCAGCGGATTTGGCTTGACTGTTTCTGACATTTTTTACTCCTTCCGTTATACAAAAATTCTACAGTAATTATATAGGCAAATTCATTGTATTTGAAATAGAAATCCGTTATAATATATTACTAAAAATTATAAATAATATATTTGGGAGGAAATAAATGAACACAGTACAGCTTACCTGTTTTATCACAGTGGCAGAAACTTTGAATTTTCTGAAAACTGCTGAACTTTTACATATTTCGCAACCGGCTGTAACCAAGCAGATTAAGACATTAGAAGATGAATTAAAGGTGAAACTTTTTCATCGTACCACAAGAAGCGTGGAACTAACCACTGAAGGTATCATTTTCTTAAATGATGCAAAAAATATTATGAACATTACAATGCAGGCAGAAAAGCGTTTTGCAGAACACTCCGAATATGACCGGCAAATATTTACTATTGGCACTCATGAGCAGAGTGAACTTTCATTTCTTTCCGAAATCCTGCATGGTATGAGATTAAAGTTTCCCAATATTAATCCCGTCTTTAGGGTAGTATCCTTTCAACATTTATATCAGTATTTGCGCGAGGAAACCATAGACGCAATCATAGCATTTAAGAAAACCGGTGTACAAAAACAATATGGAAAGTTTCAAGAATTTACCAAAATACCTGTCATGTGTGTAGTTTCGAAGGATCACCCATTTGTCCATAAAGAATACATCAAAGAAAAAGAACTGATAAATCAAAAACTAATATTATTTGAACCGCAGAAATGTACAGATGAGATCGGCATGATTCAAAATAGGCTTATTGGCATAAAACCCTCAAAAGATATTATGTTTTGTGACTCCTTTGACGCTTCTCTTACACTCGCTACTGCTGGCTATGGTATTGCGGTACTCCCTAAATTACCAAGTCTGAATAGACAATTTTTGAGATATATTCCATTGAAGGGGGCTGAACTGCTATCTTATGGCGTATATTATAAGTCAACAGTTGTGAACTCTATGTTGAAATATTTCCTACGCCTATGTGGAGAATATTATGCGGAATAAAGAAAATACGCAAAACAGAGGCAATCTATGATAATTTTTTCAAAATATTTGAGTTTGTTTTTAATCAAACAGCCAGTACAAAAACAAAACGAAAGGTGGAAAACATTATGAAGACAGGAAAAATCACAGCAAAATTGAGGGACGCGGTTCCGGTATGCCTTATGGTAGAAGGTAAGGAAACGGTACAAGAACATTGACCTGTCGGATATGTTACGCCCCGGCGGTCATGCCGGAAGCCACGCAGAAAGTAACGGCGCTGGCAGAGATAAAGCCCTTCGATATAGCAACCCTGATCGCGCCGCCCGCCGAAGAGGAAACCGCACCGGAAGCAGAGCCGGAGGCCGAGGAAACCACCGAGCAGGCGGCGGAAAAATCCGAGACCGAGGAAACTGGAAGCATGTGTAGGGAATTTTATCGGCATGGCTCCGGTATACATGAAAGCCCCGACCTATGGCTTCGCGGTAAGCAATTACATCATTGACAAGAACGGAACCCTTATCAGTGAAAACAACAAGGCATTGGTGGAAGCACTTGCAGAGCATGGCTTCACCGCCGCATAAGAAAGCAATACCGGCCCCGCTTCGGCGGGGCTTTTTGCTGCCCGGATATTCTGGCGAAAATATATTTTAAGCACTTTAGAGCTTGTCTTTTTCCTAAAAATGTGTAGGCTGTCACTCACACAAACAATATATACAGTAGGGAGGATACAAATGATGCCTTTGTTTTGGTCTGCATTTTTGAAATACTGCTGACAATTTTACTGCTTCTGTTTCCCGATCCTGTCTTAAAAATTTTCGGAGTAACAGAAACTCCTTATATAGATTTCTGACAGCATTCCGGCTATGATTAATAAGAGTCCGTTCTGAACTATGGTGAAAAACAAAAAAGTTCCGGACGGAATTGTTTTTTGGCGGAGAATTGGGTATAATAGAATCAGAACTTAGGTGCAAATCAACATATTTCAGAATGAAGGAGGCAGGGTATGGAGAATTATATCAGAAGAGACAGTTATCTGGAGCAGCTGATCAACCGGAGAGAGAATGGGCTCATCAAGGTTATTACGGGAATCCGACGTTGCGGAAAGAGCTTTCTGCTTTTTGACCTGTTTTATGATTATCTGCTTGGGGAAGGGGTTCCGACGGATCATATCATAACGATTGCCCTGGACGATGATTTGAACGTGGCCTATCGGGAGCCGGCAAAGCTGTCTGAGTATATCCGCTCCAAGGTCGCGGGGCGGGAGGGGATGTTCTACATCTTTATTGACGAGGTGCAGTATGCGATTTCCCGGGAGGAACTTAAGAATCCGGAGGATATCCACCTGTACAATGTGCTCAACGGTCTGCTAAGGCTTCGCAACGTGGACATCTATGTGACCGGCAGCAATTCCAAGATGCTCTCCAAGGATGTGATGACGGCATTCCGGGGCAGGGGGGATTCGGTCGAAGTCCATCCGCTTTCCTTTCAGGAATACTACGGTTACGTGGGCGGGGATAAGGCGGAGGCTTATGAGGAATATGCCCTGTACGGCGGCATGCCGTTAATCCTGTTCCGGAAAACAGAGGAGGACAAATTCAAATACCTGTCCTCGCTTTTTGAGGAGGTTTATTTTAAGGATATCATAGAGCGGTATCAGATCGGGCTTCCGGAGGTCTTAAGCGAATTGACGGATGACCTGTGTTCCTCCGTGGGATCGCTTACCAATGCCACGAAAATAGCGAACACCCTGCAGACGGTAAAAGGGATCAGGGTGGACAGCGGGACCATTGCCAGCTATCTGACTTATCTTTCCGAGTCTTTTCTGTTCCGTCAGGCCAGGCGGTACGATGTGAAGGGGAAAAAATATTTTTCTTATCCGTCGAAATATTATTGCAGCGATATCGGGCTTCGGAATGTCCGTCTGAACCTGCGGCAACAGGAGGAGACGCATATCATGGAGAATATCATGTACAATGAGCTGGTCTGCAGGGGATATTCGGTGGATGTAGGCGTGGTTGACATTTTTGAGACAGATGCGGGAGGGAAGAGGAAAAAAGTCAGCTGTGAGATTGATTTTGTTGTCAACAAGGGTGTGAAGAAGTATTATATCCAGTCTGCCCTAACCCTTGACAGTTCCCGAAAGGAACAGACGGAGCTTCGGCCGCTGCTTGGCGTCAGGGATTTTTTTCGGAAGATCATAGTCACGAAGAGCGGTATGAAACCGTGGCTCGATGAAGCGGGAATTTTACATCTGGGACTTTATGAGTTCCTGTTAAATCCCACTGCGTTGGATTTATAGCGGGATTGCGGTGTCTGGGAGAGTTTTTTCTGCGAACCTCTTGACAACCGTGTTTTTCCAAATTATAATAAAAACACCGTTATGAAACAGTGTTATGAAAGAAGGAAGGTGAACGGGTGGCAAAGCAGATTGAAGGCGTATATGAGAAAATACTGGAATGCGCCACGAAAGAATTTCTGGAAAAAGGCTACACGGACGCCTCCCTGCGCACGATTGCCGTAAATGCGGGCACCAGCACCAATTCCATTTACGTCCGCTTCAAAGATAAGGAGGGGTTGTTTGCCGCCATCGTGGAACCGGCGGCAGAGGAGTTTATGTCCCGGTGCCGGAACATACAGGAAACCTTCCATTCCTTTGACAGCGAAGTGCAGCGGCAGGAGGTGGGAAAGTATTCTTCCAATGCGATGCTTGACATGATGGATTATGTTTATGACCATTTTGATGTGTTCCGTCTGCTTCTGGACGCTTCTTATGGCACCAAGTTCCAGCATTTTATCGACGGGCTTGTTTCTCTGGAGGAAGAATATACATGGAAATGGCTGGAGGCGACAGGCTCACGCTTAAAGCAGGAGGGGAGGCTTACGACGGAGCTTTACCATATGATGGTGACAGCTTATTTTGAAGGGATTTTTGAGGTGGTGCGGCATGACATTCCCAGGGAGGACGCCAAGGAGTATGTCGCTTTGATGGGGGAGTACCACCATGCGGGATTTCTTGCCATTGTGGAAAATGCCTGAAAAACGGCATTTCCTGCACGAATTTGATATGTGATTAAGGCTGCATTTTCAGTCAACCGGAACTGCAGCCTTAAAATAAAAACAAAGGTTAGTTAAAACTAATTAAAGTTAAGAATGACAACCGGAAATCCGCTGCAGGATTTTCGTTGTTGGGAAAAGGAGGATTTTTTTATGCAGCAGACAAAGAAAGAAAGTCCCCTGCTCCGCATCTGGGGCTGGGGGAAAGACGAACATGGCCGACTGATCGGCGCGGTCATCAGCGCACTTGTTGGCGTCCTGTTGGGGTTGCTACCCTATTACGCGGCGGCGCAGGTCATTATCGGAATGCTGGCAGGGGAAATGGAAGAAGGGCATTCCACGGACCTGTCCGTATACCTGCCGTGGCTGGGCTTGGGGATGGCGGGATACGTGGCCCGCACGCTTCTTTACAACATGGCATTGTCCGTATCCCACAAGGCGACGTTTTCTATCTTAACGACCATCCGGCAGAAGATACTGGCGAAACTGCCGAAGCTCCCCCTCGGGACGGTCATGGATATGTCCAGCGGGAAGATGAAGCAGATCATCGTGGATCAGGTGGACGGCATGGAAACCACGCTGGCGCACCTGTTCCCGGAGCTGACCGCCAATGTCGCGGCGCCGCTTTTCATTATCATCTGCCTGTTCGTGCTGGATTGGCGTATGGCGCTTTTGGCCATTGTGACGATTCCGGCGGGCATGGTGTTTATGATGTCCGTCATGGGAAATTACAGCAAGGACTACGAGGGTGCAGTAAAGACCACGCAGGAGATGAGCGGGACCATCGTGGAATATATAAACGGTATTGAGGTCATCAAAGCGTTCAATCAGGGCAAGTCGTCCTACGCGAAGTTCGCGGAGCGGATCAGGGCAAACGCCGCCTATTATTACAACTGGATGAAAAAGAGCCAGTTCGGAATCTCTATGGGCTATGCCATCGTACCTGCTTCGCTGATCACGATCCTGCCCGTCGGTTGGCACTGGTACAATAACTAACGGAAGTCTGTCAGCGGAAGTCTTTATCATGGTCATTATCCTGTCGCTTGGCATTGCGAGGCCTCTGATCGCGGCAATGAATTTCGTAGATACGCTTGCCACTATGGGTACTACCGTTGTGGCGGTGGATGAAGTGCTTTTGGCAAAAGAGCAGGAGCACGGGGAGCAGGCAGTGCAGTTAAATGGCACGGATATCGAGCTGCATCAGGTTTCCTTCGGCTACCATGCAGATAAGAATATCCTGCGTGGTGTGAACCTTTCCATTCCGGCAGGGTGCATGACTGCATTAGTCGGCCCTTCCGGTTCGGGAAAGTCCACCATTGCCAAGCTGATCGCGGGTTTCTGGGATGTGGAGGAAGGTGCGGTAATGATCGACGGCGTGGATGAGAAGAAAATTCCGTTAAAGCAGCTTTATGATCAGATAGCGTTTGTTTCTCAGGACAATTACCTGTTTGATACAAGCGTGCGGGAAAATATCCGTATGGGAAACCTGTCCGCCTCAGACAAGGAAGTGGAGCAGGCGGCAAAAGTGGCAGGGTGTGACGCCTTTATCCGTTTACTGGAAAAAGGCTATGAAACGAATGTGGGCGGAGGCGGCGCGCACTTATCCGGCGGGGAGCGGCAGAGGATTTTAATTTTTGAGTGGCGCGTGGGGCTGGTTGTGGCGACAGGGATTTTCGTGTATTTCCTGATTGTGTCCTCTATGGAGAAAAAGTCCAGTGAGATCGCACCGCATGCGCAGAAATCCCAGACGGCGCTGATTTCCGCGGTGTTGGAGTATGTGCAGGGAATGGGCGTGGTCAAGTCCTTCGGGTTAAGCGGCAGGGGAGATAAAAAGCTGCAGGACGCGCTGGAATACAACAGAAAGAGCAACCTTGACATGGAAAAGATGATGACGCCTTACACGATTTTTCAGGAACTTGTGCTGCAGATAGCGGGAATTGCCATGATATTCGTATCCGTTTTCTGCTGGATAAACGGAACAATGTCTGTCGCCAATGCGTTGATGTGTATCGTGATGAGCTTCCTTGTATTCGGGCAGATTAAACTGTTCGGCATGGGTATGTCCATGTTGCGCCTTGCCAGTGCAAGCATCGACCGCACGTTACAGACGGAAGAAATGGAGCAGATGGATGAAAAGGGCAGGGTGCTTCGTCCGGGCAGCCATGAAATAGAATTTCAGAATGTGCATTTTTCCTATGAAAACACGCCCACCTATGGTGGACGGGAGATACTCCATGGCATTGATGTGACGCTTCCGGATAAGACCACCACAGCGGTGATCGGTCCCTCCGGCTCCGGCAAGACAACGCTTGTCAACCTGATTGCCCGCTTTTGGGACGTGGACAGCGGCAGCGTGAAGATTGGTGGGAAGGATGTGCGGGAATACACGCTGGAATCTTTGATGGAGCAGATCAGTATGGTGTTCCAGAATGTCTATCTCTTTGCGGACACGATTGAGAACAACATTAAGTTTGGCAGGCCGCAGGCAACCCACGCGGAAGTGGTGGAAGCTGCAAGAAAAGCCTGCTGTGCGGATTTCATAGAGGCGTTGCCGGCCGGATATGATACCCTTATCGGTGAGGGCGGCGCGTCTCTCTCTGGCGGGGAGAAGCAGCGTATTTCGATTGCGAGGGCAATCTTAAAGGACGCGCCCATCGTCATCTTGGACGAGGCGACCGCTAATGTAGACCCTGAGAATGAGGACCGCCTGCAGAAGGCGATCGAGGAGCTGACGCGGGATAAGACGATCATTATGATTGCCCACCGTTTAAAGACCGTGCGGAATGCTGACCAGATCCTTGTGGTGGATGATGGGAAAATCGTACAGCAGGGAAAACATGATGAATTGATTACACAAAAAGGCATCTACGCGGATTTCGTGCTTGGCAGAAAAGAGGCGATCGGCTGGAAACTATAGACGGAGATTGGGCAGAGCATGTAAAGGGCTGAAACAAAATTCAAGCAATTCATAAACATAGTCATTATATGATAAAGCAGAAATAATGATTGGGCAGAGAGGAGGAATATAATGAGAAAAGTAATCATAACGATTATAACAGCGTTGGTCGGAGTAGGAGCCGTTATTGCGGGTATTATTGCACATGGAAGATATGCGCATAGCAGTGAAAAATAAGTTTTATCAATTTTATTGAATCAGCTGGCGAAAGCGTTGAAGATGCAAAACAACGGTTTTCTATGGAACAAAGAGAAAGGGAAACCGTCAAGCTGGAAACAAAAAGTGAAATTTAAAGTAACCAGAAATGTTTTCATTATTCCAGACTTGGAGTAGTATGCTGCCTTCTGCATATTTCGCATAAGTTCTGTAACCGCTACTTCTGTTTGCAGTTTATAGCTGAAGTGCTGGAACGGGCGAGTATGGTGGAATTGCAGAGAAAAGAGTCTTTATCTTTTCCAAGCCAGTTATTTGAAATTATACGAAAAAGCAGTCTGGTAAAAGCATCGAATATTATGTATTGTGAAACTGCTTGTTCACAAAATTTACACAATTTACAAACAAAACACAAACAAACCACTGCTATAATACCCACTACAATAGATATTTGACTGTGCTGGGTTATGTGGCAGAGGGAGGTTAGACTGTCATGGGTAAGAAGAACAAGGGCAGAGAAGATGAGAAGTGTTACACATCGAAGGATTTGAAGGAAGAAAGTAGGAAAAAAGGTTTTAGGATGCCGGAACTTGGACTTTCCAAACGTATTTTTTTATACATACTGACCATAGCTTTAGGTGGATTGTCACTTATGAGTGTTCTGATAAAGGATATGACAAATAATCCAGTGTTCCAATATTTGTTCTATGTAATATATGCTCTGGCTGCAGGTGGTCTTGGAATTTCAGGATACTATCTGGTTATAAATATAAGGCGTATTACAAGGGAGAATGTGAAGCCTGCCATAGAAGCAAATCCGTTTACGAACCGTCTTGCGAGCGATTCTATATATAGGGCATTTCTGTTTGCGTTGCCGGGACTTGGAACAAGTATGGTTTATGCAGTTTTTAATGGTGTGGTTGCCATTTACAGTAGGTCGTTTTGGTATCTTACTTTTTTTGCATATTATCTGCTTCTTAGTATCATGCGTTATGGGGTTCTGTGGCTGAACAGGCAGATGGGAGGGTTTAAGGAAACAAAGGAAAAACAGATTCGAGAGTGGAAGGCGTACAAAAATTGTGGTATTCTGCTTGTAGTCATGAATATAGCATTGACCGGAGCTGTGGTGTTGATTATTTATTCAAGGAACACGCAGAAACGGTATGCAGGATTTTTAATATATGCGGTAGCGTTCTATACCTTTTATAAAGTGATTATGGCAGTTTTGAATACAGTAAAGGCAGGAAAGACAAAACTGCCACTGGTGATGACACTTAGAAGCATCGGTTATGCGGATGCGCTGGTTTCACTGCTGTCATTGCAGGTGGCAATGCTGACCGCTTTTTCGGAACCGGGGGCAGAATATATCAGTGTAATGAATACCTGCACCGGTCTTGGGGTATGTATTATGGTGCTTTTGGCGGGAGTGGGAATGATTGTAAATGGCATAAGGCATATAAGACTAATGAAAATAGAAGATGAATAACATTCTTTTGAAAACAGATAGCGGAAGGAGAGTGCAGAAATGATTCAGGTATTGGTAGTAGAAGATGATGTGCAGTTAAATAAAATTGTGTGTTCTTATCTCAGAAACAGCGGATTTGAGGCAACAGGCTGTTTAAATGCTACTGATGCCTATCGTGAAATGTATAATCTGTATGAATTGATTATTTTGGATATTATGATGCCGAAGATAAACGGGTTTGAATTTGACCTGCCCTCCAAACAGAAGGGATTCCAGCTTGGAATTGACGATTATATGGTAAAGCCCGTTGAACTGGACGAGCTGATCCTGCGTGTGAGGTCGCTCCTTCGCAGGGCAAATATAGAACTGGAAAGAAAACTGACTGTCGGAAACCTTTTTATGGATGCGGATGCCATGTCCGCTTTGGTAGATGGAAAAGAAGTTGCCCTGACAACGAGGGAGTTTAACATCACATACAAGCTGCTGTCGTATCCCAACAAGACGTTTTCAAGGGCGCAGCTCATGGATGAATTCTGAGGTGTAGATACGGAAACAAGCCTGCGAGCAGTAGATGTTTATATTACAAAATTGCGAGATAAGCTGTCGGAGTGTGATGGGTTTGAGTTTAAGACAATCCGTGGACTTGGATATAAGTCGGTGTTGAAATGAAAAAAATAAGGGACAGCCATTTTTCTTTCAGCACTTTTTTTCCTTCGTTTGGGGTATTGCTGCTTGTTGCGGGCATTCATGCCGGTCTTGTGGTCTGGCTGAAGGACAGCGGCTTACATGAAGGTATGAGAACAGCTATTATTATGGTCTATTGGGTGCTGATGTCTGGCGGCTTTACCATGCTTACCCGATATCAGATGAAGCGGCTGTATGAAATACCCATGAAAGAGTTTGCAAAGGCGGCGGACAGGGTGGCAGGCGGAGACTTCTCCGTATATGTGCCGCCGATCCATTCTGTGGATAAGTATGATTACTTAGATGTGATGATTGTGGATTTCAATAAGATGGTGGAGGAACTTGGCAGCATAGAAACCTTAAAGACAGACTTTTTCTCCAATGTTTCCCATGAAATAAAAACGCCCATTGCCGTGATACAAAGCGCTGCGGAAGTCTTGCAGAAAGCGAATCTGACGGAAGAACAAAGGCGGGAATATATAGAAACAATCATTCAGTCCTCTAAGAAGCTGTCGGTGCTTATAACTAATATCCTGAAATTAAACAAGCTGGAGAAGCAGAATATCCAGCCGGTAATGGAGGAATATGATCTTTGTGAACAGCTCTGCATATGTTCTCTACAGTTTGAAACGGTATGGGAACAGAAGGAAATAGAATTTGATGTGGACGTAGAGGACAGGCTGACTGTAAATCTGGACAGCAGCCTTTTGGAGCTTGTATGGACGAACCTGCTTTCCAATGCATTCAAGTTTACGCCGAAGCATGGAAAAGTTGTTTTAAGGCAGACTTCATCGGAAGATATGGTTACGGTGCAGGTTACGGATACCGGGTGCGGCATGAATCAGGACATTAAGAGCCACATATTCGATAAATTTTATTAGGGGGATACTTCCCATGCAACGGAAGGGAACGGGCTTGGATTAGCTTTGGCATTTCGTATTGTCAGGATGTTGGATGGGGACATTTCCGTGGAGAGCGAAGCAGGGAAAGGAACTTGCTTTACAGTCAGTCTGCCAGTGGGAAGTATGGCACGATAAAGGAAAGGCAGGGATTTATTATGAGCGAAATGAAGAAGGACGGCAGGGATTATATTGGCTATGAATATTGTGAGATACGGGCGGATGCTGGGAAAATATCCATGTATCTGGACAGTTACGAATGTTTTGGGTGGGAGCCGGATGAAAATAACAGGCTGCAGGACAGCGGGATGTCAGTGATCCGGCTGAAGCGTAACCGTAAGATTATAAATAAACAGGAACTGACAAGGTTACAGAGGCACTTTGAGGACTGTATCAACCAGATTGAGCAGTTGGAAAAGCGGAAAACGTCAAAAGGCACGATGATTTCCATAGCTGTGGGGATATTCGGGACAGCGTGCATGGCGGGAAGCGTGTTTGCTGTGACGGCAGCCCCGCCGGTTATTTGGCTGTGTATCCTGCTTGCGGTTCCCGGAATCTTATGCTGGATCGCACCTGTTTATCTTTACAGGTACTCATACTTCGCATACTAAAAACAGGCATATCATTGGAAGCTATGCCACCTTGGGTATCTGAAAACGGTTTTTCC
>VSNR01000005.1:0-36916 GCA_009774345.1 Lachnospiraceae bacterium
CTTTTATATTTCTAATATATGTCATATTATACCTATCCTTTTTGGCGCTACTGGTGCCCAAAATCAAGTTATTCCTCTTCCAGTTCTGCCGCTTCTTCCAACCACTCTTTTAAATTTTCTCTTGAATTTAATCTCAATACTCTCTCTGTATTGGTATACTCCGGGGGCATTACTTCTGCTGCGACCACTATATTTTTTCGCTTTTCTCCGCTGCCAAATATGCCTTCCTTGTCCAGATCTGACATGACTTTTTCCATGGAATCCATGCGAAACTCATATTCCTCCATAAACTTTTCATCGTCTTCCTCATCATCACCTATGTCCAGATCTCTTTCATCAATCATCTTTTGTACATCCGTAAAATATTGTTCGCCATAAGCACAATACGGTGAATCTGCAAACGACCATTTAAGCATTTTTCTATTATTTTCTGGTGCCCACCCGTATTTTTCTTTATATTCCTGCAAAACTTTCTCTAATGCCTCGTCTGACATTGCAGAAATTATTGGATACCCCTGAGCATTCATCATCACTAAAGTACAATAATAAAAATGTTCGTCCGAATGCGCATTCAATAAATCAGTAAACGCCTTTCGAGCTGCTTCTTTTAATGCCTGTACAAACGCTTTATCTTTCTCATGTTCTATTTTCATATAATTTTGTGCTCCTATAATTTCTCTCATATTATAATGTATACCGCTTTACAGCATTCTAATCATATGCGCATTCAATGCATTTCGAACAAAAGAACATTCTAACAGATGATTATCACAAATATTTAATTCATGATATTCCATTCATACAGTTGATAATTTTTTCATATCATCCATACTTTTCTTCCACACCTTCACTTTGCTCAAAACTGAATCAAGTTATTCCTCTTCCGGCTCTGCTGCTTCTTCCAGCCACTCTTTCAAGGTTTCTCTTGAATTTAATCTCAATACTCTCTCTGTATTGGTATACTCAGGGGGCATTACTTCTGCTGCGACCACTATATTTTTTCGCTTTTCTCCGCTGCCAAATATGCCTTCCTTGTCCAGATCTGACATGACTTTTTCCATGGAATCCATGCGAAACTCATATTCCTCCATAAACTTTTCATCGTTATCCTCATCGTCATATATACCCTGATCTCTTTCATTTGTCATTTCCTGCACTTCATTAAAATAATCTTGACCATAACAGCAATATGGGGAATCTGCATAAGACCATTTTAAGTCACTTCTCAGGATTTCTGTAGGGCTATCATCTCTATACTCCTCCTGATATTTTCGTACAACCTGCTCTAATGCCTCCTTAGACATTGCCGAAATTGTAGGACACCCCACTCCTTCTATCAGCACTAGGGTACAGTAATAAAAATGTTCATCTGAATGTTTTTCTAACAACTCTGAAAACGCCTTTCTTGTAGCTTCTTTAAGCAGCTTCACAAAAGCCTCGTCATTCCTTTTTTCGCTTTTCATATGTATTTTTCCTCCTAACTTTTTAATAGATTATCAAAAACTCTGGCTTCTAACCTATAGAAAATAATCCACTTTATTATCCAGCAGAACCAAAAACTCCTCAAATGATTCTGCTATTTTCATATTCCTAGATAGATAATATATCCCGCCATCATCCAAAGCATAATATAATAGCGAATCTTCTTCTCCAAATACGCAGAATGCTAACAATTGATCTTCTAAGTTATCCCATGCACTCAGACGATATGTAATAAACCAATCCTCCTCCTCGTCTTCCTCCTCATCTTCATCTGAATAGTACAAATCATAAAGCTCATCCAACGACAATATTTTATATATCCCGATTTTATCCTGTACATTTATCCAAAAATATCCTGAACCTATTTCTTTTAGAAATAATAACAAATCTTTTGGAAACACGATCTCCAAATCATCCTGAATGTTTTCTATTGTCTCATCCATTTCTTCTGATAAAATCGGGACAAAATAATGTTTGCTTTCTCCACTCTTTCTTATTGCAGAAAACGCTTCCCAATTTTGATGTACATATTCACTCCAACGTTCAAACATTTTTTTGAACCCTCCTATTGTTATTTTGAAAACAAAATTCACAAATGATTTCTTTCTGTTTTGTTTGTAATATATAATTATAAAAGTTTTATCATATAATGTACATGACTTTTCGCCTGACAAAATAAATTTATTTGTTTTAATTTTTATGCACACTGATGCACGGGCAGAAGAAGATGCTTCTTGGTACTGATAAGATCAAAAAACAAGGTTATTCATTTAAGTTCTGTAACGAAACTATCCTCTCGAACATAAAACTTCAATAAATAACCTTGCTTCAAGATTTGCAGCATCCTATTCCAACAACATGATACCATATTCTTTCTCAATGTAATCCTTGTATAATTCTTTTTCCTCTTTAAAACCATACAAATCACTCATATAATATATCGCTTTCGCCCATAGTTCATCTTCCTCTTTCAAAATACCTGTTTTTTCTAATGCATGCACAATATTATTTAGACCAAGCGGTATTCCCATCGCTTTTCCACAGAACAGTTCATTTCGAATTCCTTCATATACATTTTTACAATCTCTTCGGCTGATCATAGCATTATTCAGTATAAGCGCATAAGACCGATATCTATATTTGACCTTCACTTTGCTGCTTTTGATTTTGTCTATTGTATTTATGTACAATTCTACTGCCTCCTGCTCCTGCCCAATCTCTTTCAATGCAATACAAAGATTATTGATCAGCAAAACTTCATTTCTCATCGGTATATGGGAAAATTCCTTTTTTTCAACATTATAAAAAGGCTTACATAATTCCTTTAAACCTTCTAATGCTTCCAGCGCAGTCGTCTCCTCAAGACACTTTGACACAATTACCTCATACATTCTGATCACCCGCTTATTTTCCTCGATATCTATATCCAGACGGCTTTTAAGCTCCCTTGTCACTTCTCCTGCCTCTTGATAGTTCCTGCGCATTAAACACCCATCTATTTTCCTTTTTATTTCCATCGCCTCAAAAGAATCCGTCACCACGTAGGCGTTATATCTACTCTTCTCAACGCCAAGCTTCTTCATCAGCTTCTCAAAAGTCTTTTTATTCGGTGACACTTTCCCAGTCTCCACACGGGAAAGGCATTCTGTATTCCGGTATACGCCATCCGCAAGCTTCGCCTGTGTCATTTCCTGTGCCTTGCGCTCTGCACGGATGAACTCATAGTCCAAATGATATTCTCGCTGATAGCAGTTATGAAAGATGGCGTGTGTCGGATACCACTCTTTGGCATAACGCTCCCATATCCATATCAAGCTCTCATAGTACTGCATCCACTTGCTCCGCTCCGGTGTGATCCCAACTGCCTTCTGTGCTTTTGTCCCCAGCTTTAACAATGGCAGCATAAAATAAAGTATCGTATTTCTCCGCAATACCTCTATTCCTCTCTCGCAATACCGTATCGTCTCCATGTAATTCTTTGACAGGTAATGAATACCAGCTAACAGCCAGGCACATTTGCTGTATATTTTGGCATGTTCCTCCTGATCCTCAAAATGCCGTTCAATGTAATCCATACAGAGCTCAAGATGCCGTCTTTCTTCTGTCATGTCCATACCTGCCACGGACGTAGCTTTATACTTCTCCTCAAGACACATTCGCTCCAGCGCAAGGATATTTTCCATCTCCACAGTCGAAATCATATACGCCTCTATCTGATCATATGAAAATTTCGGCAGGGTGACAGCGATCGCTTTCTGAAGGTTTTTTTCCACCTCGTTACAGTCTCCGCCAGTGTGATAGATCAGGCTTGCTTTCATGCGGTAATGGTACATTTGATCCACACTGGTGCGTGCTGGATAGCTGTGCAGCAGTTTCTCTGCCAGCGTCCGTTTTCCCCGATAAATTGTCTCTTCGATCAAATCACGCAGCCGTATCATGTGATACGCATCCCGTCTCAAAATCATTTCAAACTTATCTGGCGACTGTCCCATACGCTGCATTAAAATATCAAGCATCAATATATCTGCTTCATTCTGATCTGCCTCTATATCCTTCAATACTTGTTTCGAACAAATCCCATACGCGAGCTTGCTGCCTGTAATCTTTTTCTCCCTGCGTATCTGTTGAATTAAAATCCCCACTGTTGTACATGCCATCTTTATTCCCCCCAGTGTACTTTAGAGCGTGTTTCATACTTTTATCTTCTGTAAAATTATGTACTGCAAAACAAAATACATATTACCACATTCAAAGCCTATCTGTAAACGGTCTGATTATGGTCCATTCTGCTCCTTATAACTCAAATTAACAAAAGAGCAAGATAAACAAATTTTTGTCTATCCTGCTCTTTTAGTCAGATTTTATCTATTCATATCCACGATCTCATACCCCAGTTTGACTTCGTCCACGGCGCCCTCCTCATGCCGCAGCAGTTCCATCAGCCTGCGCACGGAGAGTCTGCCGCTTTTTTCGTAATAATAGTGGGCGGTAATCAGCGACGGCACGGTCATGCGCGTAATCTCTGAATCCCCATGTCCTGCAATCAAAATGGTCTGTGGTACTGCAATCCCATGCTCCCGCAAATACCGCATCGCACCGACAGCCATCGCGTCTGTCGCACAGACCAGTCCGTCCAGCCCTGTACATTTGCCGAGCATCTCCCCGGTCTTCTCATAGCCGGAAGCCAGCGTAAAATCTGCAATGACTACGTTTTCTGCCAGCTCTTTCCGCCCCATGTCGCACACTGCATCGCAGAAGCCCTTATACCTTGCTTCGCCTGCGGCCTTGTCCTGCCACATCGCACTCATAAAGCCAATCGTCGTCCTGCCCTTCTCCAGCATCAGCTTTGTAAGGTCATAGCAGGCATGGTAATCATCATGGTACACGCAGCAGTATCCAGACAGGTGCTGCCCTACGATCACCACCGGAACGGAAAGACTCTTGAGCGTGCGCTTGTGCGCTGCCGTGAACACTGTCGCAACCAGTATGACGCCGTCAACCTGTTTGTCATTGAAAGCCGCCAGATAATCGACCTCCTTCTGCGGCTCATTCTGGGTGACTGCAAGGAGCATCCGATAACCGCTGTCATGAAACTCCGCAAGCATTCCCTCAACAATCCGCCCAATGGACGAAGAGGCAATTTTGGGTACAATCACGCCAATCATCTTCGTCCGTTTTGTCCGCAGCGTCTGTGCCTGAATGGAGGGCCGGTAGCCGGTCTCCTCCACCACCTTGCGGATTGCCGCCTGCTTTTCCTCTGATATATATCCATTATTAAAATATCGCGAGACAGCCGCCCGCGAAACGCCTGCCATCTTCGCTATATCTGCTATGTTCATCTGCACCGCCCCTTTTCACACTTGAGCCGCTGCGGCTCCCGTTTATTCTTTTTTCAGATAAAAATAACCATACGCCGGAATTTCTACCTGCGCCAAGTTTTTCTTTTCCCCTGTGATCAGATCTGTGCCGTCACCATCCACGCCATTTAGACGCGCTGTCTTATCGTATTCACTAAAATTAAAAATGCCGTACAAAGTCTCGCCCTCAAAATATCTGCCAATGCACAGTACTGAGACATCCCCTGTGTCAACTGTCCATGTATCCGCATAAGAGACAAACACTTTCTGTGCTTTACGGATTGTCTCAAGCTGCTTTAGTCCCTGAAACATCATTCCCGCCACGGTGTCTGTGTCATGAAGCTGCCCTGCCTGCTTCCAGTCCATCGGTCCGCGGTGGATATACCTTGAATCCGGCGCCTTGTCCGCATCCTCCTTGTAATGGTAATCATTGAGCTGCCCGATTTCATCCCCGCTGTACAGCACAGGGATTCCTGACTGCATAAACATGTATGCATGGAGCATCAAGTCCATTTTCACTGCCTTTTTGAGTGCAGCAGTGTCCTCCTCGAATACTGCTTTCTCTACGCCGCACATCGACGCAGTCGTACCGCAGAACCGCGCATCGCCAGTGACAGGGTCCGCGTTATAGAGTTCGCCGCGGCTGTTGCTGCCACCGTCATATCCCTGAAAATAGTCATTCAAATATTTCTTGTGCGCCCGCTCCTCCATGCCGTCCATCTGCAAGGTGGCATAGTCAAGTCCCCAGCCAATATCGTCATGGCAGCGCAGATAATTCAGAAATACATAATCCTTAGGCAGTGCATTCACGATATCAAGCTGCTTCTTCAATAACTTTACATCGCGCGTCGCGACGGTGTGCCATGTGGTCGCCATCGTGGTGACATTGTAGAGCATATGGCACTCTGGCTTCTCGACGGTGCCAAAATACGGCGTCACCTTCTCCGGCTCCATGACCACCTCACCGAGCAGCAGCACGCCCGGGCAGACGATCTCGCTGATCATGCGCATCATGCGCACAATGGTATGTACCTGTTTCAAGTTGCGGCATGGTGTATTTAGTTCCTTCCATATATAAGGAACTGCATCAATACGGATAATGTCGATTCCTCTGTTTGCCAGATAGAGGAAATTGTACATCATTTCATTAAAGACCCTTGGATTCTTATAATTCAAATCCCACTGGTAGGGGTAAAACGTGGTCATTACATAGTGGTTCACATCTGGCAGCCATGTAAAGTTGCCCGGTGCAGTCGTCGGGAAAACCTGCGGAACGGTCTTTTCATACTGCTGGGGAATCGCAGCATTGTCATAGAAGAAATAGCGGCTCATGTACTCGCCGTCTCCCTGCCGCGCCTTTTTCGCCCACGCATGTTCCTCAGAAGTGTGATTCATGACAAAGTCCATGCAGACATTGATCCCTTTCTTATGACAAGCGGCTGTGAGACTGTCCAAGTCCTCCATCGAACCAAGATTTGGCTGCACTTTGCGAAAATCTGACACAGCATATCCACCGTCTGAGCGTCCCTTAGGCGTATCAAGAAACGGCATCAGATGAATATAGTTCACATTGCACTGTTCTATGTAATCAAGCTTTGACTGCACGCCCTTCATATTTCCTGCAAAATTGTCGATGTAAAACATCATGCCGAGCATGTCATTTTGTTTGTACCAGCCCGCATTCGCCGCGCGCTTCTCATCGCTTTTTTTCAGCTCTTTGTTCCTTGCAAGATAAAACTGCCTCAGATTGTCACTAAGCTCTGCAAACATGGAATCGTTGTCGTACAGCTCCATGTAGAGCCAGCGCAGCTCATCATGATGGCGTTCCAGCCTCTCCAAAAAAACTTTGTCCTCTTTTCCCATGACCACACCTCTTTTTCTTTCCCAATGGTTTCTTTTATTATGCTTCCATATATACAAACGGCGCTATTTTTTCCTCAATCTCCTTATCATCTGAATGATATCTCAGGCAGAGGGGGCCTGACAAATCCAATGCCATCACACCAAGTATGGATTTTGCATCTACTATTTTCTTCCCCGAACCAAGGTCAAAACTCGCGTCAAATTTGTCAATCACGTTCACAAACTGCCTTACCTGCTCTACATCCTTAAATTTAATATTTACCTTCTGCATAAAATCATTCCTTTCCAAATAAGTTCAGCCTTCGTATGTTATCGGTTTCATATACAAACTTATCATATACCATGGAATAACGATTGTAAATAGTCATTTTTCCTAATTTTTCTAAATATATTTTGAATATTTTTGTGAGAACGATTTCATATTTTACAAAAATAACAGCCCCCAAGAGCTGTTATCTTCCCACAATGTCATTCCATGCTTCCTCGTCAATCTCCTCATCGCGGAACAGTTTGTTCTGATCCTCATCGGTAATCCTGCGGAGGACTTTGCAGGGATTTCCGGCTGCAATGCACCAGTCTGGAATGTCCTTCGTCACCACACTGCCGGCGCCAATCACCACATTGCTGCCGATGTGCACGCCGGGACAGACCACCGTATTGCCGCCAAGCCACACATTGTCACCGATTGTCACCTCTTTTCCATACTCATACATTGAGTTGCGGCTGACCGGATGAACGGGATGCCCTGCTGTGTAAATTGCCACATTGGGCGCCATCTGGCAGTTGTCTCCAATTGTAATCTTTGCCACATCCAGCAGTGTGCAGTTGTAGTTTGCAAAAAAGTTTTTGCCGACTTCGATATGTTTCCCGTAATCACAGTAAAACGGCGGATTGACAAAAGCACCGTCCGACTTGCCAAAAAGCTCCTTCACCACCTCACTGATTCCTGCAAAATCAGACCGGTCCATAAAATTTAACCGCTGTAAGATTTTCCTACACACCAGCTGCTCAGCAAAAACGCTGTCGTCCGAAATATACGCCATGCCCGCGTCCCTGCGCTCAATGTTTGTCATCTTCTTTTTTTCGTTGTCCATTTGATTTTCCTCCATAGATTTTTTATTATTATTCAAACAAGTAAGCAATCCTGCTCGTCCATTCCCTTTTTTCAAAAGAACTAATTCTGTCTAAAAATTCCTGATAAGTCTCCATCATCATTCCCCTCCTTCTTCTTATCATACAATAATTTCATCAAAACTGCTATCCTAAAATCTTTTTCCTGACAGCAATTTTGTACCTGCTCTTGACACATGCTGCGGCAGGCTATATCATGATATCAAAATATGATTAGGAGAGGGACAAGCCACATGGAGGTATATTACAGTACAGATGAAACGATCTGGGGACACAGCAAACAGGCAGAGCAACTCACAAAGTTTTCCATCAACCGAACTGTTTTGTGGGAAGAACAGGAGATTTTTATCCCGGCGGTCTATGTTGGCGTATCGGGCGCAATGCTTGATCTCTGCGTCAAAATTCCCTCCGGGGACATGATCCGTTTTCTGAAAAAATGGGAAAATCCCGCTGAAAGTGCCTCGCTGAAAAACCCGGAAGAATACGAACAGTTTGAATCAGAAAACCCAAGCTGCAAGCATTTTAACACAGAACTGTGCCTGAATGGAACACCGCTGGCTTTGGCGATGGGCAGCAATCTATTCTGGTACAGCGCGGATGTTGTCCATCAGACAGAAGCAAAAGAAACACTGTCACAGGCAAGGACAGCACCAGCAGCAAATGATGGGGCTGTCTCCCCATGGCAAAATGACCCGGATGCCGAACTTGTGCGGACTGCATACCATTGCGGTGCGGACTGCTGCTGGCAGTTTGAACGTTTCGTCTATCAATGGACTGACGCGCCTGTACTGTCGCCGCAGGAAGTCACCCTGCTCTTCCGCGCCCGTCCAAAACCGGTGACAGCAGGGCATTTTGTCACGGTCTCTGGTTCCGGCACAAAGCCTGTAGAGCTTCTCAAAGCAGTCCATCCGACGACAGGTCGGGAGTACACCATCACCCAGCGTGAATGCAGACTGACTCGGCACAGCTTTGACAATACCAAAGGAATCTCCTACCCCGAATACAGCCAGTCTCTCATCTACAGTATATCACCCAGCCTTGCACCAGAGCTGTATGAGATCACAGACTGTTCCGCTGGCGACACGCCCCGCAGGACAGATGCACCGGGTATCCCTTGCAGCCACACAGCCGCCTTCGCCTGCGCCCCAAGTCCCGCACCGGACAAGAGACTTGCCGTATCTTCCTACCACTTTGACCGTTTCTTTTCCGAAGTTTGCTGGCGGCTGGTTTTCTATGTTACGCCAAAGGAAGATCTGGAAGTCCATTTTCCGATATTCTAATTGATAATTATATTTGAACATGATACACTTATATTCATATCATGCTGCGTATAGAATATTCGTGTATGGAGGTTAAAATCTTATGGGAACTTACCTAAATCCCGGCAATAACGGTTTTGCTGAAATTCGAAATGATATCTATGTAGACAAAAGCGGATTAATCAGCCTTATCAATCAGACAATCAATACACCACGCTGTTTAACCTGTATTAGCAGACCACGCCGCTTTGGAAAGTCTTTTGCCGCTAAAATGTTATGCGCCTACTATGATAAGACTTGTGATTCCTCCACGCTCTTTCAAGATCTGGAAATTGCTCAAAACAGGGAATTAAACAGTTCCTATCAGCAGCACTTAAATCACTATGATGTACTTTATCTCGATATGACCTACGTCAAGCTGTTTTCAGACAACTTTGAAAAACTTGTGCCCTATATTCAGACAAAAATAACAGAAGAATTGTCTGCTGCATACCCTGAACTAGCCACAAGCAACGAACTGCCCACTACCATGATCCGAACCACGGAGCTTACTGGCAATAAATTTGTCATGATTATTGATGAATGGGATGCGCCAATCCGTGAAACGCCTGCTGTACAGAAAGTATACTTAGAATTTTTACGCACATTATTCAAAGGCAGTGCGACTACTGATAAAATATTTGCAGCAGTTTACATGACTGGCATTTTACCCATAAAAAAAGACGGAACAGAATCCGCAATATCTGATTTTTGGGAATATTCCATGCTGGACCCCGGTGACTTTCAATCCTATGTCGGCTTCACAGAATCAGAAGTTGAGCAGCTTTGCCATAAATACCAGTTATGCTTTGCAGAGGCAAAACGATGGTATGATGGTTATGTTTTTGACAAAACATCTTCGATCTATAATCCGTATTCTATTATGAAAGCCATTATCATGAAGAAATTTAAGTCCTATTGGCGGATGTCCTCCGCAGCAGATGCTCTGGAAACCTATATATCCTGTGACTATGATGGTCTTTTCAAGGCTGTTTTAGCACTGCTTGGCGGACTTTCTGTACCTGTAGACACCAGTTGTTTTGGCAATGATATCACGTCGATACGAAACAAAGATGATGTACTGACGCTGTTAATTCATCTAGGCTATCTGGCTTATCATGATATGGATGAAACTGTCCGTATACCAAATGAAGAAATCAGAAATGAGTTTGCTAAAACGATCTGTGAGATCAAAAGTACTGATGCCATCAAAAGGCTTCAAGAGAGCCGCCAGCTCATTCAAGATACGATAAGAATGGATTCTGACGCTGTAGCTGCGCAAATTGAAAAAATTCATACTACTATGACAGACCCTTTACATTACAATAATGAACAATCCCTGCGCAGTGTAATTCATATAGCCTACTACAGTTACCCAGAATATTATATGAAATTTGAAGAGCTGCCTTCTGGAAATGGATATGCTGACGTTGTTTATCTGCCTAAAAAAGCATCCCCGATGCCCGCACTTATTATTGAACTAAAATGGAATCAGTCTGCGGACGGTGCCATTGCCCAAATTAAAAACCGGCAATATTTTAGTGCTTTGAAAGACTACGGCGGTGACATATTATTAGTAGGTATCAATTATAATAAAAATGCCAAAAGCAATAGTCGAAAACACACTTGCATAATTGAAAAACTCTGAAACACAAATACACTACAGACAAAGGAGGTTTTATCATATGAATTATAGAATACTTGGAAATACTGGATTAAGGGTCAGTGAAATCGGTCTTGGCGGTGAATGGCTGGAACGCCATAACACTGACGAAGTGCGGGAAGTCATCAGCCACTGTGCAAAGGCAGGCATCAACATCTTAGACTGCTGGATGTCTGAGCCCACTGTGCGCTCCAACATTGGCGCTGCGCTTGAAGGACAGCGCGAACACTGGATTATTCAGGGACATATCGGTTCGACTTGGCAGAATGGACAGTATGTGCGCACACGGGAACTTCACAAGGTTCAGGAAGCATTTGAGGATCTGCTGCACCGCCTGCGCACAGACTACATAGACCTAGGCATGATTCATTTCGTGGACGAAACGGCCGAATTTCATCAAATTATGGAGAGCAGCGAATTTCTCTCTTATGTCATGGCATTAAAAGAACAAGGAACCATCCGCCACATCGGCATGAGCACCCACAACCCAGATGTCGCAAAACTTGCAGCGCAGAGCGACATCGTGGAAATGATACTCTTTTCCGTCAATCCCGCCTTTGATATGCTGCCAGCCAGCGAGGACTTAAACGAGTATTTCAAGGAAGAGTATGCAGAAAATCTTGGCGGAATCACACCGCAGCGCGCAGAACTATACCGGCTCTGTGAACAGAACGGCATTGGCATCACCGTGATGAAAGGCTATGCTGGCGGACGTCTGTTCTCTGCCAAGGACTCTCCATTTGGCGTGGCGCTGACCCCAGTTCAATGCCTGCACTATGCCCTGACACGCCCCGCTGTCGCAAGCGTCTTAGCCGGCTTTGACACACCCGCGCACGTCGATGCTGCCGTTGCCTACGAGACAGCATCCGAAGAAGAAAAAGACTATGCGACTGTCCTTGCAAACGCGCCGCGTCATGCCTATGTCGGACAGTGTACCTACTGCGGACACTGCGCACCCTGTCCCGCTGGAATTGACATTGCGATGGTGAATAAGCTGTATGATCTGGCGTCCATGCAGGACACAGTTCCGCCGACTGTCCGCGCCCACTATGAAGGATTGTCTGCGCACGCGGCGGACTGTGTGAAGTGCGGCAGCTGTGAAAAACGCTGCCCGTTCGGCGTCCATATCATTGAACGGATGCAGCAGGCGGCAGAGCTGTTTTAAACAGCCTCCCGCAGCTGCTCCACAATACTGCCCTTGTTCCAGACCTTGTCTGTCATCATGGAGATACACACTGCCAGCAGCAGACAGATCACAGAAGTCACCATTGCCGGAACCACCGTAAATTCATACTGCATATACCACATCGCTTCCGCCATCACACGCACCAGCGTCAGTGACAGGACAGCGCTTGCCGCAACCCCAAACACTCCTGCAAACAGCGCGTAGTACATCCCTTCATAGACAATCAGCTTCCGCAGCTGCTTTTGTGTCATGCCAATGCTGCGCATAGCTGCAAACTCCTTCTGACGGGCGATCACCCCCGTCAGAATCATATTGACGAGGTTCAGCACACCGATCCCCCCCCAGTATCAATGCAGTTACAATTCCAACCATGCTGTACGTATATTGGATTTCTTTAAATTCTGCCTCTGCTGTCAGTTTTGTCTGGACTGACAGCCCATTAGATTCTGCAATTGCACTGACCTGTGCATTGATTTCATCAAATGCCTTCTCCCCGGCATCAAACAGACAGTGAACCGGCTGATCAAATCCATAAATCATACAGTTTTCATCATATGTCCTGTCAAACTGTGTCGTCTCCTGTCCGTTGACGCGTCTGATCTTTGCCAAATCCTCCCGCCTCGAAGTGCGCTCCTCGCTTGGCAGCATATAACAATATGACAATCCAAAGTCCTTGATTCCTTCCACCGCCCGAAGCAGTTCTACCGCCTGCTGCGGCACCGTTTTTCCGTAATCTTCCAGCATATACCTGTTATAGTCTGCGCTCCGCACATCAAAGTCCGTGACGCTGCCGCGCCGCACATACCGTTCCTCGTCCATACTCCCTGCATAATTCAGGACACTGTTGAGCAATACCGCACTAAACGAGATCGAGAGCACCACAAGTATGCTCTTCCCCTTGTTTCTTGCTAGGTTCCCTGCTGCCATCGACGCAATCCTGTGTCCAGAATCCATGCCCCGCTGGTGTGTCTTTGAAATGTGCTGCACACCGTGATAGTTCAATGCCTCAACCGGAGAAATCATGCCTGCAATCCTGCCCGGTCTGCCGCAGCTGATACGTATCGTAAGCCAAGTAAAAAGCCCAGACAGCCCCCACACCCACAATGGCGGAATGATAAACTCCGCCTCACTCAAAGTGAAATTTGTCATCACAATGGGCAGCATCGCATTTCCGAGCAGCCAGCCAAGAACCAGCCCGACAGGAATCCCGACCGCAGACAACACTGTTCCCTGACGAATAACCATATATCGAATCTGCCGCGGTGATGTTCCAATCGTCTTTAGCTGGCCATAGAGGCGGATATCCTTCTCAATCGAAATCTTGAAGATGTTGTATATAATCAAATACCCTGCAAACAAAATCAGGATGACACCAGCCCCCTCTGCAATATACACCCCCACGGCATCTCCCATAGCAGTATTTTCGTATGCAGGATTGACATGATGAATCAGAAATCCCGATTCTCCGCGCTCTGCCGACGGATTATACCCCATTTTTTCCACGATGCGGTCTAACTGCCCTGCAATATTTTTTTCGCTGGCAAAACTGCCGCGAACGCAATAACTCGTTGTGCGAAGCCATGCATAGTCTCCGTCACAGTTTGCCAAAACCTCCTCCACAAAGGGCTTCGAAGCCAGCATGTATGCACTCTGCTCATATTTTTTGCCCTCCCAGATTCCGCAGACTGTCATTTCCTTCTCCATCCGTTTCGTGCCTGCCGTATACTGCAAGACAAACGAGTGTCCAATCGCGTCCTCAGGAAGCCCCAGCAGACGCAAAACCTCTGTATCACAGGCAATTTCATTGATCTTCTCAGGAGAATGCCCTGCTGCCAAATGCATAAAGCTGTTTTCTATTATACTGCTTCCATTTATCGTTCTCGCAACTCCTTAATTATTTCATAGCACTTCCTTGTATATTCTATAAATTCTGAACTTACTTTATCATTCATCTTCTCAAAAGTGTTCAACAGGTATATACTATATTTCATAAACGATCATAAAAAAGGAATGAGCTTATGGAAAACCCATGGAAATCAATTAAATTATCAGACTATGAAAACCACATGAAATTAGATTCTGTCATGCAGCTCCAGACACTAAACTGCATGATGAAAGAACAATTAAACACTTTTCCTGCGCACAGTGCAATGATTCTGGGCATCGCAGGAGGCAACGGGCTAGAGCATATCTGCACCAGACAGTATCGTACTGTTTATGCGGTCGATCTCAACTCTGCATACCTGCTGGAAGTCCAGAAAAGATTCGCAAACCTGAACGGCACATTACAATGCCTGTGCCTTGACCTTACCACCGAATCCGCAAAACTGCCCTCGTGTTCACTGGTCATTGCAAATCTGCTGGTTGAATACATAGGGTATGCCTGTTTTCAGGACGTAATCAAACAGGTAAAGCCCAACTATATCTCCTGTGGCATCCAAGTCAATACAGACGACGGATTTGTCTCAGATTCACCCTATGTTCACTCGTTTGACGAACTAAACCGCGTTCATCACCAGATTGAAATGCATGAATTAAGACAAATCCTGTCCAAGATCAGTTACCAATGTCTCTCAGAAAAAGAATATCCTCTGCCTAACGGAAAGAAACTGGTACAGATGGATTTTCTTTATATGCGGAAGAGCTAATGCTTCTTTTTGACCGGAAGCCAGATTTCTGTATAATAGTTTTCGTCATTCGTTCCATTGGGATACTTGTCCGGCGCATCATACATCTCGACGCAATACCCTGCTGCAAACTCATAATCATGCAGCGCCGGAAGCCATTCGGAGAAGATCTTCTCATTGACACCCTGCAAAGCCTGTGGAAGTGCGCCTTTACACGGGAAAACTGCCCATGTAAACGCTGGAATTGTCCGCACTTCTAAACCTTCTGGAATCTCCACTGACGGATTGTAGACGTCCGCAATCAGATATTCAAAATGCTCATTTCCCATCTGCGGGTCGATGTTGATTCCAAACATTCCGCACACATCGTTCCCTCTGCCAGAAGTGTAGTGCTCCTGCCAGAATGCAGGAATCTCCTGTTTTGCATTTTCATAATCAAACACCTTGGACGCCGCCAGCACTGTAAAAGCCGCTTTGTCTGTAATTTTGTAATCCATCGCATAACCACCTTTCAAAGATATTGTTAATTGCAGCGGGGCAAACGCCTTGAGCATGGTTTTGTCCCTGCGCACGACAGATGGCGAATATCCGTGAAACCGGGTAAATGCCTTTGCAAAGCTGTCAGGAGAATCATATCCATATTTCATCGCAAGCGCCGTCACGGTGGCATCACTGCCAATCAGCTCCTCTCCGGCAAGTGCCAGCCTGCGGTTTCTGATATATTCGGTTATAGAATATCCGCACAAGATGCTAAATCCCTTATGAAAATAAAATGGGGAAATATTGACATGCGCTGCCACATCATACATTGTAATTTCTTCTGTAAGATGATTTTCAATATAACGGACTGCCTCCCTGATTGCCTCTGTCCATTCCATGCTGATCTGCCTCCTTCGCTGTGATTACAGTATACAAGACCTGCGCCCATCCGTCCCGACATAATTTGCTTTCTTTTGTCTATACTCAAATTCCGCCTCACCCCACGACAAGCCACATATTACAGTGATCATATGACAGAACCTGATAGCAGACTTCTTTGTGCGGAATAAACGGCGCATCGCCTTTGTACACTGCAATAAAATCTTCCCCTTTGATAATTGCCCCTTGCGGGTAGTTGTAGACAAGAATGCCTTGAATATGCGCTCCGACTGGATATTTATCTATCTGCTTCCTCCATTGTTTTTCATATTGTTTCAAAACCGTATCCCACATCGTTTCAAACACCTGAGAGGGCAAATCTATCATCTTTTCATCCATCTCATCTTCATGCACTTGTCCCTCTGCCAGACAATCCTCCAGACAAGAATAATGATATTCATTATTTTCATCCACAATCATCTGCCTGACTGCATAATCGTCTTCGTCTAATTCCATTATAATCTGCCTGATTGCATGATCGTCTCCGCCTAATTCCGTCCATAACTCCTCTTTATCGCATTCTATTTGTACGTATTTCATTTCAGGCCTCCATCTTACGAAACTTGTTTTTACAGCATGTAATCTTATGAAAGTCTGCTCTTTATCCAGTATTTACAACACCACTTTGTACCGTTTTTTACAGCACACAGTCCCATAAAAGTCTATGGTTTTACTTCAAGGCTCTCTGACACCACCTTGCACCGCTTTTTATAGCATGCAATTCCATACCGGTAAATAGTATGAAGTCCATTTTTTATTAAGGCGCTCTCATACTCTTTCTCATGAATCTGCCGAAGCGCTTCCTGACAGCCCGCTTCAAAGGCTCCGTCTTCTGCGTATTTTAATTCAATGACAATGCCGATTTCATGCTGTCTGATTTCTATGCTGATATCGCTGTAGCCCTCTCCTGACTCTGCATTTGATTTCACCAGCCACCCATCCATGTATGCCAAAAGCCCTAACAGTATCCCGTGATAAAAGTTTTCTTTCATTTCCTTTCTGACACTTGTGTCACGTATGCTGATGGTATTCCAGAGATAATCATTGAAGCCTTTCTCAATCGCTGTAGTGTCGTTTTCCTGAAATGCCCTGCAAAACCTTTCCAGTTTTTCGGTGTCCTTGACTGACTCCTCCCGAAACCACTCCCGAATCTGCTGTACAAAAATCCAGCGAATCTCCCTGTTTGGAATGACAAGTTCTGTCAAATCGCCAGACTCAGTACCGCGCTGCGTCAGATATCCCGTCGTGAACAGAATGCTCCAAAGGTTATCAATGCTGGAGTCCAAATCTCTGTATGTCAGCTCCTGACGTATCATCTTTTTCACACTCCCGCCGTCTATCAGCAGTTCAAGCTCGTCGCGGGTCGTGGTGTTTGCCTTGCTCACAAAACGCCGGATGATATCATTGCTGCTTGTGTTTACCCAGTAATTTTGCGGGCTTGTCACACTCGCATCGCGCAGATCTCCACAGTAATTTACCACATCCCACGGACAATAAATACTGGTATTACCAAACAGATATCCATTATACCACTCTTTAACAGCATCATAGTGCGCTAAAAAACCATAGTATTCCAGCATCTGTCTGACTTCTGCATCCGTAAAACCAAAGTATTCTTTGTAGCGCACATCTTTTACGGTGTAAACCTTGAAATTATTGAGCCCCGTGAAAATACTCTCCCTTGAAATCCGAAGGCACCCTGTAAGTACTGCAAAATAAAGGCTGTCATTTGTCTTTAATGCATTGCCAAACAAGCTTCGAATCAAATCCACCATATCATCATAGTACCCTGACTGGTATGCCTTGTCGAGCGGTACATCGTACTCATCAATCAGTATGATAACATCCTGTTGATAATGCTTTTTTAAGAGCCGCGACAGTGTATAGAGACTTGATTTCAAAAGCACATCAGACATTGCAAACTCGCCATCGTCATTTAGCACCAGTAATTTTTCATACTGTTTTCGTTCGATCTGCGTCAAATTTTCGCTCTGCATTAGGAATTGAAACCGCATTGCTTCAGTTCCTATGATATTTCGCAGCATACTCTTTGCCTCATCAAAGGTTCTCCCCGTTGCCCCTTTTAATGTAATGGATATCACCGGAAACTTTCCCTGATACTCCTCACAGAGCTGCGTTTCCTGCGAAATTTCAAGTCCATCAAACAGTGCTTTATCACTGCCAATCTCAAAAAAACACTTTAGCAGACTCATATTCAGGGTCTTTCCAAAACGTCTTGGGCGTGTAAAGAGCGTAACTTTTCCCCAGTTTTCTAATAATTCCCTAATCAGTGCTGTCTTGTCTACATAATAAAATTTCTGCCTGCGTATTTCTTTAAAACTCTCTATTCCCATTGGCAGCCTTGTTTTCATTTCCACACTGCTTCCCTCCTTGAACTCTATCTGTGATATTCTTGAGAATCTACGGTTTTACTTTAAGTCCCTTTGACACCACTTTAAACCGCCTTTTATAATATAAAATTCTTTTTCCTGTTCGTTGCAAGTCCTGTTTTGCATTGCTTTTTCTTACACTGAGAAATTGTAGGAAAATAAGTGATGCAAATTACGCAAAATATTTCTTTGCAGATGCATGTCCAAAAACGCAGACGCAGCGGGCTACGGCGAAACAAATCTACGCTTTTACTTCCAGTCTCTCCGACACCACCTTGCACCGCTTTTTATAGCAGGCAATCCCATACCGGTAAATGGTATGAAGTCCATTTTTTATTAAGGCACTCTCATACTTTCTCTCATGAATCTGCCGAAGCGCTTCCTGACAGCCCGCTTCAAATGTTCCGTCTTCGGCGTATTTTAATTCTATGACAATGCCGATTTCACGCTGTCTGATCTCTATGCTGATATCGCTGTAGCCCTCTCCTGACTCTGCATTTGATTTCACCAGCCACCCATCCATGTATGCCAAAAGCCCTAACAGTATCCCGTGATAAAAGTTTTCTTTCATTTCCTTTCTGACACTTGTGTCACGTATGCTGATGGTATTCCAGAGATAATCATTGAAGCCTTTCTCAATCGCTGTAGTGTCGTTTTCCTGAAATGCCCTGCAAAACCTTTCCAGTTTTTCGGTGTCCTTGACTGACTCCTCCCGAAACCACTCCCGAATCTGCTGTACAAAAATCCAGCGAATCTCCCTGTTTGGAATGACAAGTTCTGTCAAATCGCCAGACTCAGTACCGCGCTGCGTCAGATATCCCGTCGTGAACAGAATGCTCCAAAGGTTATCAATGCTGGAGTCCAAATCTCTGTATGTCAGCTCCTGACGTATCATCTTTTTCACACTCCCGCCGTCTATCAGCAGTTCAAGCTCGTCGCGGGTCGTGGTGTTTGCCTTGCTCACAAAACGCCGGATGATATCATTGCTGCTTGTGTTTACCCAGTAATTTTGCGGGCTTGTCACACTCGCATCGCGCAGATCTCCACAGTAATTTACCACATCCCACGGACAATAAATACTGGTATTACCAAACAGATATCCATTATACCACTCTTTAACAGCATCATAGTGCGCTAAAAAACCATAGTATTCCAGCATCTGTCTGACTTCTGCATCCGTAAAACCAAAGTATTCTTTGTAGCGCACATCTTTTACGGTGTAAACCTTGAAATTATTGAGCCCCGTGAAAATACTCTCCCTTGAAATCCGAAGGCACCCTGTAAGTACTGCAAAATAAAGGCTGTCATTTGTCTTTAATGCATTGCCAAACAAGCTTCGAATCAAATCCACCATATCATCATAGTACCCTGACTGGTATGCCTTGTCGAGCGGTACATCGTACTCATCAATCAGTATGATAACATCCTGTTGATAATGCTTTTTTAAGAGCCGCGACAGTGTATAGAGACTTGATTTCAAAAGCACATCAGACATTGCAAACTCGCCATCGTCATTTAGCACCAGTAATTTTTCATACTGTTTTCGTTCGATCTGCGTCAAATTTTCGCTCTGCATTAGGAATTGAAACCGCATTGCTTCAGTTCCTATGATATTTCGCAGCATACTCTTTGCCTCATCAAAGGTTCTCCCCGTTGCCCCTTTTAATGTAATGGATATCACCGGAAACTTTCCCTGATACTCCTCACAGAGCTGCGTTTCCTGCGAAATTTCAAGTCCATCAAACAGTGCTTTATCACTGCCAATCTCAAAAAAACACTTTAGCAGACTCATATTCAGGGTCTTTCCAAAACGTCTTGGGCGTGTAAAGAGCGTAACTTTTCCCCAGTTTTCTAATAATTCCCTAATCAGTGCTGTCTTGTCTACATAATAAAATTTCTGCCTGCGTATTTCTTTAAAACTCTCTATTCCCATTGGCAGCCTTGTTTTCATTTCCACACTGCTTCCCTCCTCTGCTCCATCAGTGATACCCTCAAAATGCTCCAAAAAATCTACGCCTCATCTTCTTGTTCTTAGGGTCAATTCCTTAAAATAGAATAAATCTCCTCTAATCTATAATGATTCTGCGGATATTTTCCCGCTCCCTCTGGATAAATAGCATTGAGCCGTCTGCTGTATTCCTCTTTGCTGACTTGTATATCAACTCCGTCCTCATCCCAATAATATTCACAAACCTCATATTTTATAAATGCAAAACCACGTTGCTTCCACTCCCAATAGCCACCGCCTGCATAAACCCACTTTCCATTTTCAATGGTATATACATTGTCGAAATTAGATGATGCATCTTCTCTGGAATTAAATACATGACAGATCCGGTTCCCTCTCTCAATATAAGTGAAACGACTGCGAACTGGCTTCCACACATCCAATTCATGGTCTTGAAATGTCAACAGCGCCTGACAACCACCATCTATAAGAATACCTTCCTTGCTATAGCCGCTCTCTATTACCAGTTCAGGAATCTCATCATCATTTACGTAAATCAAGCTGTACACAAACACATCCGCATTCGCAAAGTTATCCAGATAATTTATATATGCCTGTTTCCACTCCGCCAATCCAGAATCAGTCCTCATCTGCTCTGACTCACTCGTCAAATCTGCTTCATTCGTTTTCTGAACGCTGCTGCCACAGGCATCTGATGCTGTCTGAACAGACGACCATTGCTCAATGTCTGCCTCTTGAACCAGTGAATCCCGACCACATGCACATAAAATAATACTGACACTGCATAGCTTTATAATCATCTCCAATTTATCAGATTTTCTCATGACCACATATCCTTATCATCTCATAATTCATATATCCCTGTGCAGAACGACACGCCTGCTTGTATGATATTTGACAACAGTTTTCATTCAGAACATCTTTCCCATGCATCACTTTGGAGAATTGATGCATGACCGCCATAATTCTATATACGCGGGCTTTCCCGTTCCAATCGGTCAGATTCTTTTCTATCTCTGTCAGCAAACATGCTATGATATGATGAACGCTTTGTGCTTCCCTTTCATTTACTTCATATAAGTGCCGGCTGTCTGACAGTTCCTCTTTCATCTGTAAAATTCGTTCATAATTGGGCAGTCTATACTTCCTACACAGCTTATCCAAATCTACAAATAACCTCTCTGAACAGTCTGTACCTGTTTCTTCTATATGAATGTATTCTAAAATCCGCTGCCAGAATAAAGCTTCCTTTCCGAGACGCTTCTGTTCCCCAAATCGCCAGAAACGCCCTCTTTGCCCTCCTTTTTCATATAAAACACCAATCTCTAAAATGTGATAATAGTACCCAATCTCCATTGCATTCATCCGCCTCTTTAAAGTTATTGTAACTTTTTCAGTCCTGTCTGTAAAGCAGATTCATGAAAAATACGCTTTATCTTCCATATGGATTCTGATATACTTTAGATATAAAACTTTTTACAGGCAAGGAGGTTGATATTTTGTACTGCACATCCACTCAATTAAAATTATTCAGCGAACAGGAGCTGATTCCACCTGATGTTCAAAGCAGATTAAAGCTGCCGCAGCCCTATTGCGACTTTATGAAAACCTATGGTGACGGAACCTACGGCGGCGTAATTTGCATCAACTGCCCTGATTTTCAACTTTTGAAAGAGTATGCAGCGTATGATTTCTGGGAACACGAAAATGCACCGATTACAAAGGCGCAGACAGCAGAATGCATTGTGATTGGAAATAGTATAGACGGTGATTACATCGCGCTACACCCAGACCGCGATGGTTATATTTTATTGCCAAGGCACTCGGATATCATATCCTTCTTTCCATTTCACGACGAGCCATTCCTCGATACAATCCGCAAAATATCAGATCTGCTCTACGCGGAGCCTTGGAAAGACTATGATTATTTTGAACCAGCGGGCGCTCATTATTTATTTTTACATAAATACAAATCAGATCTGCACAAAATGGCAAAACAGTTTCAGGCAGCATTCGATTATGATTATCTGATTGAAGATGAATATACCTGCAAAGTATTTCTTCTGCGCATGGGCGGATATATCCGCTTTAATTTCAGTTGTTCGGAAATTGCGATTTTTTATTTCGACTATGGATTGGCATCTTTTCAGGAAACGAAAAACTTTCTGATGGAACGCGGCTGCAAATAAAATATAATGGCTCTATTTTTCTGACATTTTTTTCTTCAGTTTCTGGACAAATGCCTCATTTTCTAGATCAGCTTCCAGCTCCCATGCACAGCTAGGACACAGTGGGATTCCCTTTATCATTTTGCAGTATTCCAGAGATACTGGCAAATATTCCTTTTCTGGCATGTACAGCCATGTTTTGCAGGAAGCACACCGCAGTGAATTTTTATTTTCAATCAAAGGATAGTGGATTAAATGCGTTCTATGGGCATCTGCATTCTCCGTCAGTGTGATTTCTCTTGGAAACAGTGCTTCCAGCCGCTCCATAATTTCCTCCTTCACCGCTCCATGGTCTGCGTGAAAAAACGCGTCGCGCGGTATGTCTATAGCGTAGCTGACAGTCAACATGATATTCATTGTAACTCACCGCCTTTCATCTATTTGGATACCGCCGCAGCTTCACGGTAAACACCGTCCTCACGCCCGGTTCACTTTGCAGCAGGAGGTCGCCACCCATCTGCCTTGCAAGATTTCTGGCAATGGTAAGTCCCAGACCATTACCTTGTATACTGCGGTTGCGCGAGTCCTCCATCGTGTAGAGCCGCTCAAACACGCTGGCTGCAAACTGCGGTTCTATCCCTTTTCCCTTGTCCACCACATCAATATAGACAAAATCCAGCTCTTCCCGCAGAAAAAGCCCGATATATTTTCCGTCACTGCCGTACCGTATGGCATTTGACAGCAGATTGCCAAGAATCCGGTTGACAGAATCCTCGTCCCCCTGCACAAAAATATGCTGTTCTGGAATCATAATATCCACTGCATAATCCTTCTGCATCAGAAGATCATAATATCCAAGCACATTTTCCCTGCACAGTTCATTGATATTTATTTTGACCATCTCAATATTTTTGTCTCCGGCTTCGAGCTTTGCCAGCGTGAAAAACTGATCAATCAGCTCCATCACCTGCTTTGCCTTCGCCTCAACCTTTTGCAGCGCCACATCCTCACAATCGTGCAGGCGCATGATTTCCAGATATCCAAGAATCACCGTGAGCGGCGTCTTGATATCATGTGAAATATTGGAAAGCATCTTTTTCGACGCGATTTCCTGCTTCCTGAACTCCGCTTTCATCCTCTGCCTGTCCAGCAAAAGCAGATTAATCTGTCCGCACAGCTCCTTGAGCGTCCTGTCATCCGTGAAAACCATCACCTGCTCGTCCGTGTCCTGCTCCAGAATTTCCGATAATTTGCTGGTGATTTCCCGCAATTTTGTCTGTGTTCCCCTGTTCATTTTCCCTCCCCCAGTTTATAGCCGATTCCCCAGACAGTGACAACGTACTTCGGGTCACGGGGATTGTCCTCAATCTTGTTGCGCAGCCTGCTGATGTGGACGTTGACCGCATTTTCATCTCCCATATAGGCATCATTCCAAATCTGGGAATAGAGCTGCTCTTTTGTGTAAACTTTCTTCGGATTCTTCATCAAAAGTTTTAAGATTTCAAATTCCTTAGCTGTCAGCTCGACTTTCTGCCCGTTTTTCATGACCGAGTACGCATTCAGGCCCAGCACCAATTCCCCTTTTGTGAGCGTGTCCTCCTCCGCAGCTACAAGTGATGTATACTGTGTGCTTCTTCTGATGTTTGCCTTGATTCTGGCGAGGACCTCCGTCACGGAAAACGGCTTGGTGACGTAGTCGTCCGCCCCAAGCCCTAATCCCAGTGTCTTGTCCGAGTCTGTATCCTTTGCGGACAGTATGATGATAGGCACGGTGCTGGATGCCCTGATGGTCTTCATGACCTCCATCCCGTTCCTTTTGGGAATCATCAAATCCAATAATACAATGCTGTATTCATCCGCGAAAAATTTCTCGCAGGCGCTCTCCCCGTCATAGGCAGTCACCACCTCAAAATTTTCCGTCATGAGAAAGTTTTTCAGCATCTCGCTGATCTCCGCGTCATCCTCTACCAGTAATATTTTCATTCTTTCGTTGTCCTTTCCTATACCACATGCAGCTTCAATCTATATTTCATTATCTTACCACATTCAACTATATAATGAAACAAAATTTTGATACCAGCCTTCTTCCCCTACTTGCCGCGCGCCCCATGCTGCGCATAAAGACGAAAAGTGAATGTGAACAACTCTATATATTCTATAGCAAATCTTTCGTCTCCACATTGAATACCGACAGATAGACAGACACCACGGCAGCCAAAAACAGCATTGTATAAAATGGCATATTGTTCATCAGGGTCGCCTTGCCGATATTTCCCTGCGTAAAGCAGACAATGACTACCGACGCGACTATCGCCGCCTTGGAGGACTTCATTTTCAAACCAATCGGAAGTGCGATAAAGCTGATGCTCACCATCGCCGCCGAACTAAGAACAGCCTCGATCCAGAAGGACAGCTCCCCGATTTGAATTTCCACAGCAGTGATGCCTGTGAAGGATTTTGTCCAAACGAGGACAAGATACAGCACTGCCTTGCTGCACACCATTGCCAAAAAATTAAAAATCCACACCGCACCAACCTTTGCCAGAATAATCTTCCTGCGCTTAATTGGATACGAAAACATAAGATTCATGGTCTTTTTTTCGTAAGCGCCCACAATATATGCCGCAATCATTACGCCGGTAAAAATAATGTAGGACATATGGACAAACAGCCCCACCGAACTGTCCAGCATCCCTTTTCCATAAGACGCTACTGTCTCCTGCGTCTCTAGTTCCCGCGCTGCCATCAGTATAAAGACCAGCAGTGCCGCCGTCGTTATCACCGCATTTCGGATATACTTTAAAATATCATTTTTCTTCCATTCCAGTCGAATCAGCTTCATCATCACTTTGCACCCTCCTCTGTCATTTTCAGGAAATAATCTTCTAAACTTTCCGATTTCCTGCCGATAAAATCAATTGCCACGTTGTTTAATGCCAATGTCTTTGACAGCGCACTTGTCTGAATCTGGTCGTCATAGATGCGGATATGATGCTCGTCAACCACCTTGAAATTCTTCAGGTCCAGCTTGTCAGCCAGCACATACGCCGCATACTTTATATCCGCCGCGGAAAGCTCTATGTACGCGGTATTCATCTCAGAAATCTCCTGCATGGAGCTTTCGCGTATCATTCTACCATGGGCAATAATGCCAACTGTGTCCGCAATGCTCTCCACCTCTGAGAGGATATGGCTGGAAATAATCATCGTGATTCCATATTCCACGCACAGCATCTTGAACAAATCCCGCAGCGATTTCATGCCAGCAGGGTCGAGACCATTTGTCGGCTCGTCAAGCACCAAAAGTTCTGGTCTGCAAAGAATTGCGCGGGCGATGCCAAGACGCTGCTTCATCCCCAGAGAATACCGCTTCACCTGCTGGTCACCTGCCTCCAAAAGCCCAAGCATCTTGAGAGCATAGTCCACACTGCCGGGCGTATGATAGCCCATATATTCACAGTGCAGTCTGAGGTTCTCCCTGCCGCTCATATGCTCATAAAAACACGGAAACTCGATAATGCCTGCCATTCTCTTGAGCACCTCATAAGAGATCGGCGTCAAGGTTTCCCCAAACAGCTCGATCGTCCCAGAAGTCGGCTTCCAGAGATTTGTGAGCATCTTCATCACCGTCGTCTTCCCCGCGCCGTTTGGCCCCAGAAACCCGTAGATCTCTCCCTTTTTTACATGGAGACTGATATCCTTTACAAGCTCCCTGCCGTCAATGATTTTCGTCAGCTGGTTCGTCTGTATTATATTTGTATTTGGCATCCTAAGTGCCTCCTTTCCCTTGCGTGCGCTTCCTTAAAATAGAGCTTTCCCTCACGCTTTCATATGATTATATCAGCCTTTATTTTCAAAACTGTTGACCAATTCTTACGAATTTCTTTCGCGTCCGCTGTTTTCTTATACAAATTTCTTATACAAATTTTCTTATACAATATATTTTACCAATTTTTGTCCTTTTGCGCTATAAACTACTACGGAATCCCCCTCACATACCTATCCAATTTTGTTTTATCAAGTGCAAAGAAATCTATTTCATTTTGAGGGATGAAGTGATATAATAAAGCCATCGACAAAGAGAATCGAGATATTATAAATTCAAGTTTATCGGGAAACTAAACATAGCGAATTGTTAGGAGATGTCTAGGAGATGTTATTGTATGAATATATATGACCAGTATGATGCACGAATTGCTTGTATTATGTCCAAGATAGAGAAACTTCGGGGTAGAAAAAAGAGGTTTGGGCAAGGAATTTTTGAACCAGTATGGGAGCCGCCCTTGACAGAAGAGGAAGTTGCAGCTTTCGAGGCACAAAAAGGTATCCGTCTGCCGGATGACTATCGACGTTTCATTACTGCTTATGCCAGTGCTGGGAAACAGCCATTTGGTGAGTTGTATCCACTCTGTCAAACGGAAGGTGTAGCTGAGAAACCTTTAGTTGAGAAATCCTTTCCATATACATTGAACTCAATTCTCTATTTTCTTTATATGACAGAAGAAGAAATGGACTATTTTTGGGATGAAGGCACACCCTTCATTGCGAATCAAGGACTGTTGACATTGTGCCATGAAGGAGATGGAATGTATAGTGTTTTGGTGGTCAATAGTGAAGACCCCGATACTTATGGCACAGTTTGGTACTATGATTTGGCGAATGATTTTGGAATTGTTCCCATGTATGACAGGGATACTGGAAAGCCTTTTCATTTTTTGGATTGGTTAGAGTATTGGGTCGATCGGACAATGTCTTTAGATCAGGATGGGTACTTTGGCTATGTCGAAACAGTACGCCTAATCCGTCACATCACTGCCTAACTTCTGGTACAGCTCCTCCACCGTGACACCCTGTTCATGGACAGCCAGCAGCTCGCTGTCTGTCACACCGATCAACGCCACAAATGAAACGGTTCCGTTTGGTGTCTCGATTGTCCGCAGTTCCTTGTCAGGAATCGTAATAAACCCTGTAATATTGGACTGCCTCTGTACATCAATCCCCTGTTTCTGCCCAGTGTAAATGTATTCATATGCCTGAAACAATTCCCCTGACGTAAATGTAATCCGCGCAATCTGCTGCAAGATGCTACAGATACATAGTACTTCTGCCTCCTCATCCGCATAGGCATCCTTTTTTAGCTTGAATTTAAATTCCATCCCATAACCACTGATTTCTTTTTCATCGGACTCCTTTTCATATAACTCCGTCAACCCAAACGTAACGAAATGCCAGTATTCCCCGCCATCATAGATGCTGACACCGTCGAGCGGGTCTTCTCCTCCCAGACACCATTTAATCAGCGTGCCATAATGTTTGGGGTTCTTCTGGTCTGGATAAACCCGCTCACATTCCTTCGTAATCGCATCCCAGCCAAATGTCTGTACTCCTCCGTTTTCTCTTTGTTCCATAATCCATATCCTCCTAGCTTCAAGTACCAATAGTGTATCATAATTTTTATTATAGCACACTTTCTGATTCCGTGTATCCATTGATACTTTTTTCTATCGCCAGAACTGTTGACTAATTCTTATGAATTTCTTTCGCGAGCTCATAAAGCACTTGTGCAGCGGAGGACCGGTGGATATGCTCATTAAAACACATCACCTGACCTTTCTTTATTTCCAAAACTTTCATGTCTTCATCCTGTGCAGGCTCATAGCCCAGTATGATATCCCCTATCTGAAAATCGTCATAAAATTGCATCAGCCTTTGAATCAGCTTCTGTAAATTACATTTCAGCTCACTGTTCTGCATTGAATGGAATTGTTCTTCCAGAAAACTAAGCTCTATATCGCAATCTTCACCATCACAGCCAATCCAGATAAAGACATCTTTCATCTCCATACCAATCAGAAGCTTTTTCAGAAAAATATTACAGGTGCGGGCATCCTGAAAATACCCATTCAGGCTCTCTATATCTGAATATGCCATCTCGACCACGGATTGTTTATCCTGTATGGGACTGCGCCGCAAAAAATGTGAAGAAATGATATCCGACTTATCAAATGTTATGTATCCGCCCACTATTCGATCGAGGTCTGTTTTCCTGACCTGAGTCAATATTATTTCCATGTATGTCATAAATCTACGGTCCTTTCAGTCCTTTATAATGAATATTTTCTAAATTCATTCTACCAGTTTTTGTCCTTTTGTGCTATATTTAAGATAGATTGCATCAAACCACATACAATCACTTTGAAAGGAAGGTATCGTTATTATGAGTTATCAGGAAATAGCAAAGAGCATGATTGACCGCCTGCCAGATGATAAAATGATATTCGTGATCAATATGCTTGAAGGTCTGGGGGAAATGTCCGGGCTTGACATATACCCGGATTTCAAGCCAAATGCAACGACAATAGCGGCTATGGCAGAAACGGACGAAATGATAAGAACAGGCAGTGGTCAGCATTTTGAAGGGTCAACAGAAGAATTATTCTCCCAAATTCTGGAGGAATAGCCCATGTTAAAATTAAACCTTACCACACAATTCAAGCACGACTTAAAGCTATGCAAGAAGAGGGGCTATAACATCAATCTGTTAAACGCCATAGTGAATACATTAAGAATACCAGCAGCACTTCCCCCGAAAAATAAAGACCACTCTTTAAAAGGGAAGTACTGGCACACACTCCGATCTGTTCGGGGAATAAAAACCCAGAATCACGCTATTTTTACGCAGGAAAGGAAGAACTCTTATGCAGGCTCATATCGTTGTAAAAGCACTGCTGCTCAATCACACTCTTAGAAAAGCACTGTTAATCCGCCGAAATCCTGATGATTTTGGCAACTGGGAGGGACCGGGTGGTGCTGTGGAAGAAAACGAGACTTTGGAAGAAGCGGTCACGCGGGAAGTTCTCGAGGAAACAGGACTTTCTGTGACTCCTGAACGGATTTTGTATGCTTCAATGGATAACATTCACGGAAAAAAGGTGGTTTTTCTCGTCTATCTTTGTTCGACAACAGAAGAAAATGTCCACCTGAGCGGTGAACATGTCGCGTACCGCTGGGTGGACAAAACAGAATGTAAAGCAATGCTCCAAGGCGGCATTGCAAAGGATTTTAAAAAATATGGGGTCTATGAGCTGGAATGGTAAAAACCTTATATTCTTTTATCTCCAACGTCTACCGCAGCCACGCCCTCGTCCGCCTCTACCGCAGCCATTTGTGCCGTAATTGTCACAGATTCCGTCTCCGTCAGCGTCCACATAGCCTGCTCCCAGTCCACAGCCGTTTGTGCCATAATTATCACAGATTCCATCCCTGTCGGCGTCCACAAACGCGCAGGAAGCACCACAATACGCACAGATGCCATCTCCGTTGACATAGGGATCCTTTGGTTCAACTGCCGCCTCTGCGGCAAAGACGGTCACACCGCTCATCAAACATGCTGCTGCCATCACTGCAATTCCTGTTCTAAATTTGTTCATGCTTATTCCTCCATCCTTATACTGATTTACTAACTTCACTATATATACGCTGGAAAAAGTCAAATCCTTTCACAAATTCCTTTCATCTCTTTTCTTTAACAATTGTGACGTGTCCAGCGTCTCCTCAGGCTGTGTGCGCCGTTTTTTCTGCTTTTTCTGATTTCTCATTTTTTTATGAAGCTCCGCTTTCGGTGGCATCCTTCCAGTCGGCTGCTCGCTTGCTGAGCCTGCATCCGCTGACAGCTCTGTCATATTTTCAGGCATTTTTTCAGGCAGTTCTTGTGCCTTATTGCGTCTGACACCTGCCAGAAACGGCGGGCGTTTTGGCACATACTGAAAGCGGCGCATCGCCACATCTGCCAGAAACAACATTATCGTAGCGGCTAACAGCCCGTTTGACAGCGGATAACGCTCTCTTGCTCCTGTTGAAAGGCGTGTCCAGATATTCTCCTTCTCTGTGATGAGCCTGCCATACTGTTCTGCAAATTTCAGATACGCATCCGTACACACATCAAACTTATATTCGTCCGAAAACTGAACCGCGGCGGCAGTCGTCATCGCATGCTGGAACGCGCCGCCCTCTGTCCTGCGGATATTAAAATGGTATATCCCTGTCTGCGGCGTGGCAATCTTTGCTGTATAGCTCCCCGGCGCAGAGGCATGAAGCTTCTCTTCTGCTGTCTCTCCTTCGGGGTCAATGACTGTCACCAGAATTTCCGTTTCACTGTTATAGTCTTTGGCTTGATATGCGATCTGCGTCTCCTCTCCTGCTGTCACCACATCCACGCGGTCCTCCCCCATCGCCGCATTTCCGGCGGCATAATCTACAATCCGTTTCCAGAGCTGCACATAATCTTCCTGTCCTGCAAAAGCGCCGCTCCACTCTCCGGTGACATCGCTGTTCCACGCCGCAGTCCTTCCCAATCCATACTGCCACACGGTGAGAATCGGATCTCCTTTTTCGCCGGAAACGATCAATGGATTCGATGCAGTTTTTGGTGTTGCGGCGACATATCCATTCAAAGTTGGCCATCCCCGCTCAAAAAGACCGCTTGTCAGCTCATGTCCCCCCTGAACTGACAGGGAAAATACACCGTTTTGGATATAGCTGTCGCTTCCTAAAAAAACCTCCTGCGCAAAGATTCTTGGAATATCGCTGCTCACATCCGTATAATAGTAGCGCCCATTGCAATTATCTGCCAAATCCTCCAATAGCTTTAGATCCGCCCGCGCTCCCACCGCCACAGTAGAGAGCGTGATGCCATTCTTGGTATAATCGTCTATGATATCTGAATAATCCTTTGTCTCGCCGATTCCGTCCGTCAGAAGCACAACATGCCTGATGGACACATCACTCTGCGAAAGCACACTGCACGCCTCACGAAGTGCCGGTTTGATCGTCGTGCCGCCGCCCTCATAGATCTGTCGAAGTTCGTCCTTGATCGCCTGCTTGTCATCTGCTGTCCTAAGCGCCGTCTGCCATTGGTACTGACTATCAAAAGTCAGAATGCCCACATAATCTGTATCACTTAGTTGATCCACTGCCACTTCCGCGGCGCAGACTGCCATATCCAGATTGCTGATGTGCCTGCCGTCCACCGATCCACTCATACTGCCCGAGCGGTCAATAACCATGACCATCGCCATAGACGGCATCTCGTTAAAGCTCCTAAGCTCCATGTCCACCGGAAGCACCGTCTCAAGCACGGTATCGCGGTAGCCGCCCAGCGCAAAGCTGTTTTCCCCGCCGCAGCAGACAAAGCCGCAGCCGTAATCCTTCACATAAGTTTCCAGATTTTTCAGAAAGCCCTCCGGCAGATCCTCAATATAGGTATCGACTAAAATAATCGCCTTATACGCCAGCAGTTCGTCGATCGCCTCCGGCGCATTGAGCGCCGAGACGATCTGGTAATTGCAGCCTGCTGCTTTTAAAACCGCGGCAAATCCCGCAGAATTGACATCCCGCCCTGTTATCACAAGCACCCCCGGCGGCGTCTCCACGATCGAATACGCATTGTATGAATCATTTTCTGTACAGGTATCCCCCTGTGCCTGCACCTGTATCCTCAAGCTTTCCATAGAACTGCCCATCCGGCTGCTATCTGTACCTGCCTGCGCCCCAAACACGAAACGATTGCTTCCCTTATTTAAATGTACCTCGTTTTCGGCAGTCTGGCGGCTGCCATTGTAGATTGTGATAACGGCATTGGTCTCATAGTTGCTCTCCACCATCACCGTAATCGAATATTTGTCGCCAGGATGAAGATACGCCGGCAGCACCACATTTTCAATATAGGCATCCGAAGCTTCCTCCTCCTCATATAACAGTGTCAGAAATTCCGTTTCGCTCGCCGTCAACGCCTGCGCCATATTCTGAATGTCGCCCCGCGTCTCTTTTCCATCCGTAAGCATTACCAGCCGCTTGCCATACTCCGCCGGAATCATCATCAACGCCTTCGACACCGCATCCTCAAAATTCGTGGCTGTCGTCTCCGGCACTGTCATCAGCCCCGCATAATGCCGCGCTTGCGTCAAGAACTGCTCGACCAGCGTATTTTTGCCAAACGTGACAATACCATAGACGTTTCCAGAAGGCATCTGACGAATGGTCTCCTCGAGATAGTTCTCTATATTCTCAATATGGTCTTCGTTACTGTCGGAACAGTCCACCACAAAAACAGTGGCTGTCTGGCTGCTGCCGCGGGAAATCTGTATGCCCAAGAGCGCAAGGAGCACACAAAGCATCACAATTCCTCTGACGATCCAATAAAATTTCCCTCGATAACGCAGTTGGCGCGCATAGATGATCCACTCTGCTGCCAAAAACACAAGCGCCAGCATCAAAAAAAGATTTTTGAGCGTCCGTTTCACCTTCTGTATGCCAAGTCCGTCCTCCTCACTGACAGACGCAGCCGCGATCCTGCCATCCGACTCTGTGACAGTCTGAAAGCGCACCACATAGTCTTCCTGATACGTATCATTTCCGATACTGTAAAGTCCTGCTTTGGCTGGGCGGCTCTCAAACTGCGTCCTGTCCAGCTCCGCCCATGGCTGTAACGCGATTTCTTCTCCCGCATAACAGATATTTGAGGAAAGCCAGGAGGTATCCGAAAGATAAATCATTGCGTTTGCAAGAAAGACAGGAAACTCCGCACACAGCGGAAAATCTGACTCGCGGATATCAAACCCTGCCACCACCTCTCTGTATCCATCCACTTCTCTGTAATAACCAACACATTTCCCATCGTATGAGAGAAAGCTTTTCGCCCCCTCAGGCAGCGCAAGACAGTATGCAGTATTTACGCCGATCGTAAAACCCGACAGTCCGGCAGTCAAATCACAGTCTGTCATTTCCAGCACCACATTCTCTAGCGTCTCCGTCACCGCTGCGCCTGCCGCGCCAAAAATCAGCCTGTTGGTGTCCGTCCGCTGCGGCTTTGTCTCTGCATCGTAGATCACAACATTGTACCCCATCTCTCTCAAGGGTGTCCGCATCAAGGTATCTGTATCCTGAGCCAATGCATCATCTGTCTCTGCCTTTGCGATCTGCTCCCCTGTCACAGCCCGATACGCCTTCTCAAGAAATGTATTTCCCCGCCCGACAAGCATTCCGCGAATCCACTGCTGCCTGCCCTTCACTGCCTGAGAGACATTATCCCGCGCCAGGCTGTCCTTGGCGCCGTCCGCAAAAGAAATCCGATCAATGCAGGAACAAAGTACCTCTCCCTCTTCATCCCATGCCACCGCCTCAAAGAGACAATCGGTACGCTCCGAAGGCGCAAGCTGCACCTGTCTTAGCGCGATCAACTTTCCATCAGTAGTATCCCCATCATACAGGCTGACATCGAACGAAGCCTCCGCCGCGCTGTAGTTTGTCAGGCTCACCATCACATCATACAGCCCATCCTCCCGCCTGGTAAATACTGTATACTCGTTTGCAATATTCTCCGATGGCTCCCCTGCCACATAAAGTTCTTTTCCACCGGTGCTTTGCAGCTCATCATACGCCAAAGCGCCCTTCCCATCCGTGCAGACGATCAGTTTCGCCGCATTCTGCGCAGTATCCCCCATCAGTGTATCCAGCATATTCTGTGCCGCCGCAAGGGCGTCACCGCTGTCGCTGCACGCGATCTGCCGCAGTGTCTGCACTGCGCTGTTCGTATCTGTGATATCCACTGCCAGCAGCTTCACACCCGCCGCATCTGCTGTCACAATCGAAAACTGCGTATCCTCCGCATTCTGAACCACATCACACGCATGTGCCACAGCCTCCTCAAGGCGGCTTTTCCCTGTGTGGTCTACATGCTGCATACTCCCGCTGGTATCGATCAGAAAAATTTTCCGCCCGCCGCGCTGTCCGTCCACCTTGATAAAAGGCGACATCAATGCAACCACAAGCAGGATCATAATCAAAATTTGCAAATACATCAGTATATTGTGCACAAATTTTTCAAAAAACGTCTTCGACTGCTCATTTTTCAACAGCTTCTCCCAGAGAAGATTTGAGGAAATCAGATAGTCCTCCCCCCTTGGTTTGAGCAGATATAAAAGAATGATGACTGGCACTGCTGCCAGAAAAAACAACGGCAATAAACTCTCAAATATCATATAGTTTCCTTAAATCCTCAAAAATCAACCTGTCAATTTCTGTCTCTGTACTGCAAACCGCATAAAACGCCCCGGACCTCGCACACGCACGCCGAATACCGGAAATAAATTCCTCCAGTGCCGTCTCATACAACCGGATACTGGCAGCGTCCAGCGTGACATGCAGCGCACTTTTCTCCTCCATGTCGATCAGATTTTTCGTTCCTGTCAGTCCCACCGAAAGCTCCTCACCTGCCAGCACATGCAAAAGCACCGTCTTTTGTTTTTTATAACACAGAAAACGCAGCAGTTTTCCCAGCGCCTCCGACTTCTGATCTAAAAATGCATCCTGCAAAAAGTCACTGATGACAATCGTCACCCCTGCCCCTTTTGCCGGAAACCTTCTGACCGCCTCCTCGATATCCACACATCCTTCAAACGAAAGCCCAGACAGAAATCCCGTCAGCATCGGCAGCGACCGCTTCCCGCCGCCCGCCATAAAAGGCTGCTGCATATGCTGCATATCATAGACCGCCACCCGATCCATATGCTGGAGTCCTATACAGGCAAGCGCTGCCGCCAGCGCACAGACATGCTCCGATTTTTTCTTCGCTCCATAATCCATAGACGCGCTGGTATCTATCAATATCGAAACGATGGATTCCTTCTCCTCCATATATTCCTTCACAAACAGCCTGTCCAGCCGCCCATAGGCATTCCAGTCAATGCGCCGGATATCGTCACCAGGCATATATTCCCGAAAATCAGAAAACTCTGTGGAGGAGCCCTTCTGCATTGATTTGCGGTTTCCTGTCCGATTCAGAGAGGACTTGTTGCCCATCGCCAGCCGCAGCCTGGAAAGCCTGTCAAAAAAAGCAGCATCCAGCATCATATCTTCCTCTCCTCCAAAATCCCCTGAATGATCGCATCCTCGCTGATGCCCTCGCTGATCGCATCAAAGCTTGGTATGATACGATGCCGAAGCACGGGAAAAGCGACCTCCTTCACATCCTGAAAAGCTACATTGAAGCGCCCTTCCATAAATGCCTTTGCCCGCGCTGCACGCATCATCGCCTGTGCAGCCCTCGGACTTGCCCCCTCTTTAATGTAGGGATTCGGGGCATGGGTCGCCATCACGATCTCCAACAGATAGTCCATCACAGCATCCGCCACAGGAATCTGACAAATCAGCGCGCTCGCCGCCAGCAGTCCCTCGCCGTCAAGCTGCTGACGAATCTCCGGTGACTGCATCCCCTCTGTGAGCTCGACGATTCCTCTTAGCTCCTCCTTCGACGGAAACCGGACTAAGATTTTGAACATAAAGCGATCGAGCTGCGCCTCTGGCAGCGGATACGTCCCTTCATTTTCAATCGGATTCTGCGTGGCAAGCACAAAAAAGGGCTCCGCGAGCGCATGAGAGTCATTTCCGACGGTCACGGTATGTTCCTGCATTGCTTCCAGCAGCGCAGACTGTGTTTTTGGGGTGGCACGGTTGATCTCATCCGCCAGTACCAGATTGGCAAAAATCGGTCCGCGCTCAAAAGAGAACGCACTCCCCCGCTCATTCTTTATCATAATATTCGTCCCTGTCACATCACCAGGCATCAAATCCGGCGTAAACTGAATCCGTTTGAAGGACAAATCAAAAACTTTTGCGATCGTGCTGACAAGCCTTGTCTTGCCCAGTCCCGGCATTCCTTCCAACAGCACATTTCCCCCGGTCAGCATGGCAATCATCACCTGACGAATAATCTCCTGCTGACCGATCATTCCCTTTTGAATCTCCAGCTCACAGGCTGCGATCCGCTGCGCGATATAACCCGGATTTCGCAGCAGATTTTTATCTAATATATCCATATTCCTCTCCCATTCCATATCTTTCATTATCATTGATTAAAGCTCGAAAAATACTCCTTGATCACTTCCTCCATACCACTCGGATACCGCCCCGCGGCAATGCCCTCATACGCCTTCTGTTCATAGCTTCCCAGAACCGCCTCCTGAGACATGTGTGTTCCCTCCCAGCTCAGCCCATTCTGCGCGCGAAAATACACGGAATCCTCATGATTTACTGCATTTCCGGTAAGCGTACCGCTGTCTGCGATATCATTTGGAATACTGACATAATCATGCGTTGCACTGCTGCTGCCCGTTCCTCTGCCATCTCCCTGCTGTCCATCCTGACTGACGCCATTTTGCCCTGTTTGACTGCCAGTGCCATTATTGCCGTTTTGGTTGCCAATGCCATTATTGCCGTTTTGGCTTCCAATACCGCTTTGGCTTCCAGTGCCATTATTGCCGTTTTGACCACCATTGCCGTTTTGGCTTCCAGTACCGCTTTGTCCTG
>VSNR01000005.1:37016-52332 GCA_009774345.1 Lachnospiraceae bacterium
TGCCGTTTTGACCACCATTGCCGTTTTGGCTTCCAGTACCGCTTTGTCCTGATTGACTGCCATTGCCGTTTTGGCTACCGCTGAAAGCCTGTCCATTTTGTCCGCTCTGACTCAAACCAGCCAGTGTGCCCATATTCTGCATTTTTTCTGCCACCGCCTGCATGGACTCTGCTGTCATTGCCGAAACTGCCGCGCCACTTCGCAGCCGCTGTGCAAACTGCGAAAGTGCACTGCCCATCACACCATATTTATATGTTAATTTATTTGACGCCGCCGTAAGCATCTCCACAGACTCCGCCTGCGCATACTCTGCCTGTGAGTCATTCAGACTCTCGATCATCTCCTGCAATGCAACCTTCTGTTCCGGCGAAAACGCCTCATGAATAAGCGTTTCCTCTTCATTAGAAAGCTCCTCAAGCGAATCGACAAACGCCGCAATCTCCTTTGTCTTCTCTCTTGCCTCCTCTTGAACCTGATGCAGTTCCCGCGCGCGCTCCTTCACCGCAGACGGAAGCAGCGCAAGCCCTGACATCACCGCCATCAAAAAAATGAGCAGCACCCGTTTTTTCCACGATGGCAGCAGCGGAATCTGAATCCGATCCTGATGGCGCGCAAGCTGGTTCATGGCATCGTCGCGCTGAAGCGCTATCAGCATCCCCTCCTGCCCGAGACACTCATATGCCGTGACAATCCGCTCCTCAAAGCCAAAATGGTCGATTGCAAGCGCAGCCTGCTTCAGTGAAATCCACTTCACAAATGCGATTGCAAACGCAGTCACGAGTGCTATCCCAAGTGCCAGTCCCGAATACAAACTGGCGTAATAAAACGGAACCACCAGCGCGGCGGCTTGAAATAAAATGCCCACTCCTGCACCAATACACAGTGCCGCAACGGACTTGTGCAGCACAGATGCCAGATTTAATCTGCGCTGCACAGACTGAATGGTCTTCACAAACGCTCTCTGTTCCATAATTCCTCCCATATTTTTGAATCGTTCCTTAGTTTTGACTTCCTTTCAGCGGTTTTCTCTCAGCCGCCGCGCTCAGCGGATCAATACGCCACGCCGCAATCAGCATAAATAAAAACGCCAATAACAAAATGCATCCTGCGGATAAAAAGACCCACACCTTCCCATAGGTAAAACAGTATGTCAGATAGCCCACATCACCCTCAACCAGTCTGTACTCCTCTGAAGTTCCAAAAAGAGATTCCCCCGTCATGACCTGCATAAAAAATTCCTCGAAAAACACTATGGGATTCAACAGCAGCGGCAGCAAAGCTTCTCCCAGACCATTCTCATTCCAGCCCCAGAACGCCCGTATCAAAAGCGGACTAATCGTCAAAAGGTTCAGGACAAAATACATCCCAAAAGACAAGATCACCGCAGAGATCGAACGCTTGCAGAGAGAAGAGCACAGGATTCCGATACTTCCTGCAAAGACGGACAAAAGAATGACCGCAAGCACAAAATAAAACAATACACTCCAGCTTAGCCCGCCCGCCACAAACGACAGCGCCATAACCGGCAGGCTGCCCATCATATAAAACAGCACATGAAGCACTGCGGAGAACACCTTGCCAAACACAATAGATAACGGGGACATACAGGTTGTCATCATGAGGTCAAAGGTCTGACGTTCCTTCTCTCCCGAAATGGAGGATGCCGTCATAATAGGCACAATCAGCGCCATAATACACACCTGCGCTATTGCCAGCGTGGGAAACAGATTCATCAAATCCTGATAGACATTCCCGTCACCGTAATAGCTGTCGATGTTTGACTGTATGGAATTTAGTCCCAGCAAAAACGCCACTGCCACCACCGCCTCATAGGCAAATAATCCCCAGCTAAACCGCATACTGCGCGCTGTCACCTGCAAATCCTTTTTTACGATCGGATTCAACTGTATTCTCATTTCTCGTCCCCTCCTGTCAACTGCATAAACAGGGACTCCAGATTTCCTTCTTCCCTGTAAAAGCCCGTCAAGATGACTTCATTTTGAATCAACGCGCCTATCAGTGCACTGATCTCCTCATCTGTACTGCTGTTTGTGACAATCACTTCATTTTCTCTGACAGATTCCAGCACAATGCCCGCATGTTCCTGCAATATCCGCACTGCCGTCTCCATCCCGGACGCAATTTGTATATGAATCCGATTTCCACCCGAGAGCTGCGCCATAATCTCCTCGATGCGACCCGAGGTGATGAGCTGTCCGTGATTCATAATCCCAATACTCGTACACATCTCTGAAAGCTCCGAGAGAATATGCGAGCTGATCAGAATCGTTTTTCCCATAGAATGAAGGTTTTTCAGAAGCTCTTTCATCTCCACCCGCGCCCTGGGGTCCAGCCCGGAGCTGGGTTCATCCAGCAGCAGCAGCTTCGGATTGTGAAGCAGTGCCCGCGCCACACACAGCCGCTGTTTCATTCCGCGCGAGAGCGTGTCCACATAGACCTCTTTCTTGTCCGATAGATTGACCAATTCTAACAAATCCTCTGTCAGCCTGGCGATATCCCGCGCATACATCCCGTACATGGAACCATACATATCCATATACTCGCGCACCTTTAGATTATCATAAACCCCAAAGAAATCCGGCACATAACCAATCATGCGCTTCATCTCTCTGCTTCCCACAGCGCCCTTCACATTGCCAATTTTCACCGTTCCGCTGGTTGCCCGAAGCAGCCCGCAGACCATGCGGATTGTCGTCGTCTTGCCTGCGCCGTTTGGTCCCACAAACCCAAAGAGATCTCCCTCTGGAATATGTAAGGATAAATGACTGACCGCAGTAAAAGAGCCATATTTTTTTGTCAGTTTATTGATATGCAGCATTGTTTCCCCCTTTTATGAATCGCTATTGAATCACATAGACACAGCCAACCGCCGTCTCATTACAGTTGTCATCCACTGCCTTGACCCAATCTTTTGTCACACCGATCACCGTCGTTTTAAATCGGTTTTTATCCGTATACACTGCCTCAATCGCCGCCCCCAGTGCTACCAGACTGTCCAGATCTTTCTGATCCTGTTCATAAAAATCTATCAGAAAACGGTACAAATAAACCTCTCCGGGCTCCTCTGTATATCCGATTCCGCTAAAGACTTTCTTGGTTTCCCCAAGATCACAGTGCTCTCCTGACGGCAGATCATTATAGATATACAGTGTATCATCATAAATCACTGCAAAATACGCAAAATCCCAGGCAGTCTCATTCGTTACAGTTCCATAAAGACCACGTTCTCCGTAGCTTATCTCACTTTGAATTGTGCCATTTTCCGCCTGCACAGCACCCTCTGCCACAAAAAAGCAGCTCTCAAAGCTCGTATCTGGCACAATGCCAAACGACAGCCTGTCTCCCTCCTGCTGTATATGATGATAATACTTTTCATTACTGCTGCTCACATCGCTGATCCCCACCAGCGGCCCCACAGAAGCATACTGCGCGGCGAGCCGCAAATTCCATTCTCTGTGTCTGGCATCATAGCAGTGCATATATGTCGTATACTCCTGTTCTTCGAGATTTCTGACTGACAGGGAATATACTTTTGTATTCGTCACTTCAAATCCTCTACTCGCTAAATAAATTAGCACCGTACCAACCAGTGTCGTGACTGGCACAGCGAACCAGTAATAGTCCCTTTTGCCGACATACTTTAAGATCATATACAAAACAGGTCCCACAAAAATAACATAGACCGCAACCATTATCCCCAGCAAGCCAAAATGCAGTCGTTCATTGCTGTTTCCAAACATATTAAAAAACCGGTCAAAAATGTACGAACTTTCCGCTGCCGGATTATATTCTTTGGATTTTTTAAACCTCGAATTTGCCGCTTTGCTCACCTGATCAAGAAGCATTTCGGTAAAATCTGCCTGCGTGCTGTTATTTTGGTATGCAGATGCATCCAGCCCGCCAAGCTCTGACAGCGCATAGGGCAGAACCCCTACCGCACCATCCCCCCAGATATCTGTAAATGCCAGAATCTGATCGTTAAAATAATACATACCTGCACGGTCATTGAGAATTGCGTACGGAAGCGTGTGCAGCTTCAGATTATAAGTCTGTACGGTTTCTCCCGCTTTACTGATTTTTATAACCCCCATTTTCAGATAGCCAAGCCCCTTCAATGTGTCCTCCGCGTAGCTGCCCGTCCCGACAATCAGGATGCCTCCGCGATAAACCCATTTTTCAATCTCATACACGGCATCATATGGCAGACTCGAGGTATCATATTGGTCTATCACCAAAAAAGTAAGCTTGTCCAGCTCGCTCACGAGTGTGTCACGTTTTAGCTGTTTTAATTTTACCGGAAAATCCGCCCTTTCAAAAGCCAGCTCTCTTCCCCCCATATCCAGATAAGTCAGCGCCTGATATGCATCACTTAAAATCCCCATAGACAGAACATTTGCTCCATCTGTCAAAAGCCGCCGGATTAGCTTCTCCTCTGTTTTCTGCGACCGATTATCCCAGAACACAAGCTTCATTGGATCCCCGAGATATTCTATACTTTTCTTAGGTATCTGCGTCACAAACTGTTTGATGCTATTTTGCGGCAGTGAAATCTGTATATCATACGCACAGTCGTAAGTATCCTTACTTGGAGTGCCATTTACCAGCAGCTGCACAACCCCTTCCCAATCCTCACCACAGTTCTCAATCGTTAACTGGATATCAAATGTATCTTTGTCTGACGGCAGCAGCTTTGCCTCAACGTCAAACCTTGTCTCCTCTGCATGGACAATTTGCATTGGTTTGCCACCAAACAGGCAGCAGAGCACTAACCCGGAAATCAAAATCGCCAAATAGTTTCGATATACTCCCCATCTACAGTTCATATGTAATCCATCCCTTATGCATTTCAATGCGTATATTTTCATGTATTAAATATTTAGGAACTGTAGAAAAATAACTGACGCATCTTGACTTGTCTATTTCTCCGATTATGCATGCCAAAAAGCCTCGCCGCAGCCCACTACGTCTACGTTTTTTGACATACATCCTCGAAGAAATATACTGCGCAATCTGCATCACTTATTTTCCTACAATTCCTTATAATTATACAAAAATCTACCAAAAATAGCAACGTAAATCTTAGATTCGGGTTGCTGCATGTGCATTGCTGCGGAAATTGCTCCTTTGAATGCCCAATGTTGACTTTATATGTATAAAGTGCCATAATCTATTTAGAAAAACACATCCGCATTCTTGTCCTCTTGTAGAAGATAGAATACCATAGGGAACTGTAGAAGTATCCTTACCGCTATTGGACTGATTGTAGATTAATAATGAAACAAGAAAGGTAGGTTCGTTAATAATGATGAAAATGAAAGTTCATTAGAAAAGTTCTTTTGAAAAACTGTCTTACAAGAATGGATGTAACAGATATAGGGGACGTTCACGAATTAACAGGCATTATAAAAGACAGTGCTGAGTAAGAAAATAAAAAAGAAAAATATCTAAACGAGTAAGGAAAGATCACACTTCCTTACTCGTTTAGAAAATCATTCAGTTAAATTCTGACAGCTCCTACTGCCCGGATATTCATTGGATATACATTGCTCTCGCCCACATACTGCGCTATGTAGTCCACATAGTTCTCCGCCTCCGCAAGCGGCACCAGACACATGATCACGCCTGCAAATCCACCACCATGCACGCGGCATACGCCATCGCCGACTCCTCTCAAAAACAGTTCTGTGAGCGCCAGTGTTCTTGTGATCTTCTGTTCCTTGCAGTCCTGCAGAGAATAACAATTCTGCAACAGCTCCCACGAGGAGGTTCCAGACTCCTTCACAAGCTTCAGCACAGCGTCAATATCCTCTCTTTCGATCGCCGCAGCCATCTCGTCCACTCGTCTGTTCTCCTCAAAGAAATGAATCGCACGCAGCACTGCCCTGTCATTGGAGATCTCATTGACATGTGCAAGCAGACTGTCAAGATTTGTCTCGCACAACAGTTCCACACCAAGCACTTTTGCCGCTTCCTTCATCTCATTTGGAATTCCTGAGTACTCCTCACTCAAATCAGCATGTCCTTTTCCAGTGTTTACAATCACCAGGCGATATCCCTTTTTCTCAAAAAAAAACGAGAGCGGCCTGTACTCCGGCTGGCTTCCGTTTGCAAAATCAAAGAGCACAGGACCGCCCACTGCACATGCCATCTGATCCATCATACCTGACGCCTTATTCCAGTACACATTCTCAGAATATTTGCCAATCTTGGCATAATCTGCACAGCTCATTGCCCCGTCATTAAAGAAATCGTTGACGATCGTGCACACCAGCATCTCGAAGGAAGCAGACGAGCTGACACCTGCCGCTGCAATCACATTCGTGGACACATACGCATCAAATCCGCCGACTTTAAAACCAAACTTCTGCGCGCCTTCCATCATACCGGCAAGAAGCGCCACCGTTCCGCCGCCCTTTTCCACTTTGTCAAGCGCATCAATGTCCACAACGATTTCCTGATTATAACCCTCGCTTGTAATGTGAATCACATTGCTGTTATTAGGCATTGCTGCACCAACAGTATCCAGGTCAATACTGCCTGCGATCACCTTGCCGCCATTGTGATCTGTGTGATTCCCAATGATTTCCGTCCTGCCCGGGGCAGAAAAAAACGCTGCCTCCTCATGTCCGTACTTTGCTTTGAAGTGATCTGCCAGCGCCAGAAAACGCGCTGCGCTCTCTACGCTCTCACCATACACTTTTTCCAACCTCTCGCTGCTTGGGATGTTCATTTTGATTCCTCCTTAAAATGTTATTTACATGATGTATTATACATCAAATTGTCTCAAAATCCAATCTATTCCTTTTGCAATCCGCAGATCCGGTTCGGCAAAATGTCCGCCCGGATTCCACGCTAAAATTCCCGTCCGATACGCCGGATTTTTACAAAGCAGATCATAGGTTTTTTCTGTACAGTCTCTTACTGTTGACATCCGCTTATTTTTCGTCTTATGCTCCTTATCACCAAGGCTCAAATAAAAAAATGTCCGCTCGCTTTCGCGGTCTGATGCAATCCATTCCTGTACATAGTCCAGCCACCCCTCATACCACAGGGAACCCGAACAACTGACTGCTCCTGCAAACAGTTCACATTTACAGTATACCCATAGACTAAAAAGCCCCGCAAGGGAATATCCGATCGGAAAGCGGGCAAATTCGCACATTTTTGTCTCAACATATGGCATACAGCACGCTGTGAGCCATTGGAATGTATCCTCTCCCTTTCCGCCAAAGGCTTCTGTGCCAAAGACTGCCTCCGCCGCCCACGGTGAAAAGTCATCGTTCCAGTTTTCGACTTCATACGCTGCCAGAAGAAAGCTGGCATCCGGCTGATGCGCCTTCAAATATGACACAACTGTCAGTACTGAAGCTTTGTTGTCCCTGTTAATTCCCCAGTAAAACACTGGAAGGGACGAATGCGTGTGACCTGTACAGCTATCAGAGCAAATTTGACTGCTTTGCTGGTATAGATGGCATGTCCTGCCATGAATTGTTGTGGTGGTTACTTGGTCTGTCATATTGTTTCAAGCCTTTCTTGCAAATGGGGCATATCTACTGCGCTATATATTGATACAAAGCATCTTTACCTTCTTTGGATTCGATGTCGTATGCTCTGACTAAATACTCATTCGGTTCAAGAAACAGCCTTGTTTCTGAATCCTGTAAAAGATGATACAATTCCGTAGTCAAAAGCTTTTTATAAGCAGCCTCATACTCCAGCACTTGTTTTTTCATAATATGCTTTGTCAATGCCACCACACACATGCCTGTCGTCGTCTCTATTTTACGCTCACACATAAAATCACCTCCAGTTCAGTTCCTTCAAATTTGTAATCAATCTGTCTGCCACATGCTGTTTTCCTATATAGTATTGTATTCCCAAATTTTCTGTCTCCAAATTATTAAGTAAAATTGTTTTTGCAGCATTTGAACCGACTTTCCCATAAAGTCCATCCCAATAAACCTTTAAACACAAGGCTGTATCATCGTCCGCTGTCGGTCCAATCACTAGATCATAATTGTGTGGCATTCCTCCGTTTTCTCTACACATCAATATAAAATCTAACCACTCCAAGTCTGCTGTCTCAAATATTTTGATATTTAAATCAGAAAATATTTTCTCATTTAAAGTTATCTCATACAATCGTTCCACATAAGCATTATCCTTTTTTCCCCTGTTTCTTCTTACAACCTCTTTAAATTTTTTATGCATCATTCCGACTGCCTGATTTTTCGATACTGCCATGTAAAAGCCCTTCCCAAAATCTTTTCTACCGCGTCCTAAATGGACATCAATGTATTGAATTTCCGATACCGTTCCGTGATACAAGGTTGTTCTAAAATTGTGAGACATATTCTTCGATCTCCTTCACCATTTCTTCATTTGTCATACTGTCAAAAATGTCTGGACATTCTGCTACATAATTTAATATTTCATACTTTTCATCAAGCTTCAAAAAATCCTCCGTCGATAGATTATGTTTTCCACAGTAACTATTTGTAACCAAATACATTAAAAAAATGGTATTATCAAGCCTCTTTTCTGACATGCTATCCTCCTTCATCCTACAATTCCTAACGGCGATTTGACCGCCGCCAGATTTTGCGTTTCTGCGCTTCCTTGATTAGTTTTTCACGGAAATCAGGGTGCGCGATGGAAATGAGCCCCTCTGCCCGCTCCCAGGTAGAACGCCCCTCCAGGTTGATCACGCCGTACTCTGTCGCAAGGAAGTATACCTGACTTCTCGGCGACGTGATTATATCCCCGTCAAACTGTGGACGGATGCGGGAATGATACACGCCTTCTTTGTCCCTGTACACAGAACTCATACAGATAAAAGCTTTTCCACCTCTGGAAGCCGAAGCGCCTATGAGAAAATCAAGCTGTCCGCCGGTGCCGCTGATCTGCCGGGAACCAGAGCTTTCCGCCGCCACCTGACCATACAAATCTACAGACACACAGCTATTAATAGAAACCATATTGTCAATCTGTGCAATCACGCTCGGTCTGTTGACATATTCCAGCGGATACGCCGCGATACCGTGATTGTCATCCACCCATTCATACAGCTCTGGTGAACCGATGGCACAGCCAAACACCCCTTTCCCCTTGTCAATTTTCTTCCTTTTATTCGTAAGCTTTCCCGCCTTGTACATACTCAGGTACGCATCCGAACAAAGCTCCGTGTGCATCCCCAAATCCTTGATATCTGATGCTGCGATCAGTTCTCCCAATGCATTTGGCATACTGCCGATGCCAAGCTGTAGCGTCGCACCATCCACGAGATAAGGCAGAATCTTCTCCGCAATCTTTCTGTCCGTCTCCGTCGGGAGAATTGCCCCGCTGCCCGCAAACGGCGCATGTTCTCCCTCGACAATATAATCCACATCCGAAATATGGATGCATTCATCATAGCCGCCATGCACTTTTGGCAGATGCTCATTCACTTCGACAATCACAAGATCCGCCATGCGCGTGATCGGCGCCGCAACCCCTGTGTTGACCGAAAAATTAAAATATCCATGTTTATCCATCGGCGAGACACTGACCATCGCGACATTGACTTTCAGAAAATATTCATAATAGGCAGCGTTGTTGTGAAACACCATCGGGATATAGTAACACAATCCCCTGTCGCAGAGCTTTCTCTCATAAGAAGAACAATGCCAGCTATGATAAATAAAATGCTCCTGCGTCTCATCACACTCTGCAATCTCGATCGGTCCCGATATCAGATTCCCGCGGACCTTGACATCATATAAATCATCCCGCCGTTTTGCCAGCGCCCTGTCTAGGAGCACTGGTTTGCCAAGACAGCTTGTATAATCAATCCAGTCGCCGCTCTTTACTGTGCACACTGCCTCCTCAGGAGTGACAAGCTTTGCATTGTATTCTGCGAGGTAATTATAAAACATCCTATCACGCTCCACTTCTATTTTGAAAGATAATTTTGAAAGATTCTCACCCCACAGCCAGCGGATAAACCATCCCTATTATGAAATCGTTTCATCCCGCAGCCAGCGGATAAACCATCCCTATATAGGATATCAGATTATACCCGCAATGCGCAAGAATACAGCAAAATATCGCATCTGTTTTTAAATACACTATTCCTAAAACTACACCACACACAAACGCCGACAATGTCTGCACCATATTAAAATGCAGCAATGCAAATAAAAGCGCAGAGACAAGCAGCGCAGTGCCTGCCCCATAAGTACTTTTCAGTCCTCCCATCACAAATCCCCGCATCAAAACTTCCTCTATAAAGGGCGCAATGACACATACCTGCAAAAAACTTGTGACAGGCGACTTCAATAGTCCCTGAATGGTTTCCTGATACGCCTCCTCACTCTGCGGAAAAATACTCTCAAAAACAGGGTCTAAGCAGTGATCCAAAAGCAGAAAAAATAACACAGAACAGCCAGCCGCCATAAGAACGCCGATAAACGTCACATTTGCAAAAAGTCTGATCTCATACCCTGTTCTTTTTAACAGCATAACGAATCCGCCGACGCATACTATAATAAACATCACGTTTACCCATTCTGAAAAAGCAGGAAACACCGTTCTCCAAACCGTGATATCCAACGCAGTATAAAACACCATCATGCAAAAATAGACAGCAACCCACAAAACTGCGCCACCCAGTTTCAATGACCCCTTTGACATAAGTCATACTCCATTTCTTCTGATTTTTTATTTCTCTAATAAAATCATACCACTTTTTCATCTTAAATGAAACTATCTCAAATAAAATCTGACTAATATTTTCACCTCCTCCCCGATACGCAAAACACCACAAGCCCCATCAGCATCACCAGATAAAAGCTGATTCCTCTTGTGATGCACACCGACACGACAAGCGTATTCCCAACAAAAATATCGCGGAACACGCTGCGGTACATTGCCTCTGTAATTCCCTGTGCACCGGGAATGGGCAGCATGTCCACCGCGATATAGACGGCTGCCTGCACCAGCACAACATCCAGAACAGCCGTGCCGGAAAGCCCCAGCCCGCGATACACCACCGCCGTCAGCACAAACACGCTGCACCGCTGTACAAACGTTCCCACAATTGTAACCCCAATCAGATGTTTGTTCTCCCGCAGAAACGCAACAGTCTCTCGATATCCTGACAAAAACAGCTCCACCTTCTCCCGTCTGGCTGACGTTTCTTTCCACAGCCGCAGACTCGTCATAATCGTTTCAATCTGACAAAAACAGTGCCTGATGATTCCCGGTGAAAACATAACCATCAGCAAGACCACCACCAGCAGTACATTCAGGAACAATCCCAGAAAATACAAGCCCATATACCCCTGCAAATAACTTCTTAATGGCTGCCTCCAAAATAATAAGATGCCCATTCCAACCAATACCAGCACAAACTTATAAACGACAGCGACTGTCATCAGGACAACCGAGGACGCGGAGAGTGCGTTGCCGTCCCGCCGCATATAATACAACTGCATCGGCTGTCCGCCCGTCGCCGAAGGCGTGATACCCGAAAAGAAAAATCCAATAAACGAATAGGAAATACAGCGAAAAAGTGTTGACTGCTCCCCGATTCCTCTCAGAAGAAACCAGATCATCCAGCCCTCCCCTGCCACAAAAAATACTGCCAAAAAGACTGCCGCCGCCATAGATGTCCCTGACATCTGCCCGACCGCCGCAAATACTTTTGCAAAATCCTGTCCGCGCAAGACACTCCAGAACGTCAGTGCCATGACCGCCGCAAAAATTCCGGCATTGACAATCCATCTGCGCATCTCTTTCTGATTTCTTCCCCTCATACACACATACTCCCGCCGCGAAGACTTCCCGATAGATCCGCTGTCATTCCAGATGCGATCTGAGACAGCTCCCCTTCAAATACAACGCGCAAATGCTGATCTGCATAAAAATCCTTTGGCGTTACCAGCGAAAAATGCTTCTTAAACTGCAAAATCCCGTTTTCCTCCAACACGCTTGCAATATAAGAGGAACAAGTATATTGATTATTTATGTAAAAAGGCAGCTTTGCCAAAATAAAAGGCAGTCCGCAAACCGCATAGTGAATGCGAAATCGTTTCCGATAATCCTCCTGTATTTTTTCCCACAGCGCATTCTTCTGCATATCCGTACATTCCAGCTCGCATATCCGGTAAAATGCCGTTGGAAACGCCGCTAAAATCCTGTCCTTATGCTCCTTTTCAAATCCAGCAAACATCGGAATCGCCGGATTGCGCCGCCCCACACTGTACGCTTCTCTCAATTCCGCGTCAAACCCCAGCACGACATGAATATACCGCTGCTTTATAAATCGTCGTATCAGCGCCGCGAAAAAACCCGGTGTATCCACAAGTGCAATATAAATATGTGCCATATCCCACATGCTCCCTTCTGTATCCCAAAACAATGCCTTTTGACAGCATTCTTCCACTGTATTTTCTACTGAAACTGATATATTTTCCTCGCAAGCCTGTAACCGCCCACCGTGGCAAGCTTCCCCAATTTCCCGGGAAGATTTGTAAATCCGCTGAGTTTTGTGTATCGCAGACGATAATACAGTCCCGGATTGCTTTTTTTGAGATCGGACCAAAGCTCGACATGCCGTTTTCTCGCCTGCTCATCCCCTTTGAGCAGCAAATGAATCGAAGAAATCGCCATCATAATTGAAACATTGCGGCACATATAACCGGCTAGCTTTGGATGCCGCCTCCTTACCTCCTGCAAATCCACGCTCTCCGCAACCATTTTCGTCACCTGAATCTGCTGTTCAATCCGCGACATCAACACCTTTTCATTCACAGACTGATCGTCTCTGCCCAGATAATACTGATACAGGTTGTTATGCATGTAATAAATCGTCTGCACATAAGGCAGCGGACAATACGCAAACAGATTATCCACATAAAAAGTATGTTCCGGCAAAACCACTCTGGATTTGTGCAAAATTTCCGTTCGATAGATCAGCGCGTGCATCACGAGATACTGTGCGGGGCGAAAGGTTCCGATTTTATCCCACGTACAAAGCTTCTCCTCTGGAAAAACATTTTTGAAATGAATGGTCTTTCCTGTCCCTTCATTCAGATGATTATATGTATAATCACAGACCACCAAATCAGGACCAAATCCATCATCGCACCATTTCGCGATTGTTTTCAAAAGCGTCCTGTAGGCCCCCTCCTCCAGCCAGTCATCAGAATCTACCACCTTAAAATACATGCCCGCCGCAAGTGCCAGACCGGTGTTGACGCCTGAACCATGCCCGCCGTTCTCCTTATGCACCACGGTCACAATGTCAGGATACTGTCTGGCATAGCGCTCTGCAATCTCCCCTGTACGGTCTGTCGATCCGTCATTGACGACAATAATTTCCACCTGCTCCCCGCCAATGACCAGCGAGTCCAAACAGCGCTCCAAATAATCTTCTGAATTAAAACAAGGTACAGTTATCGTTAAATGTTTCATAGAAATTCCAAAACCCCTTTCTTTCCAAGTTTTTTCCTTGATTCTAAAAAACATTATAACGGCTGTACCTTTCAAAACCCTTGACAAATTCTTACTATTTTCTTAATTGCCATGAAAAAAATACTTTAAATTCCCATCATTCCTGACAATTTCTTATCTGCATACTTTCGAATATCCTCATTGCAGTCATACTGCATTTCTTCCAATAATGCCTGTGTCAGCATCCGCCTGCGCCCCATCTCTTTCACTACATACTCCCGGCAGAATGAACACAACGTATTCCGATACATATACAACAATAGTTCTGTGGGTTTTCCCCGCCCCGGAGTTTCAAATAAATCTAAGAGATCACTAAATACTCCATGCCATCTGCGCCCCCTGTAAGTGATTGGAATCTGTTTCACCGCTTTTACAAAAATGTCTCTGTCACAGATTTCATAATTTTTCGCAAGCATGGACACAGCCCCGGCTGTATAAATCTCCTGATTCAATAGCTCTAGGGCATACGCCCGCACCCTCGCATCCTTTCTTTGTGCCAGCGCCTCGAACGCCCACTCGGAAAGTTCTGCGTCTTCTGATTTCGAATCCTGCATCAGACGTTCCAAATCCAGCATCTGCGCACATTCCTTATTTGCCAGCAGACGAAGAAGCTGAAAGCGGACCGCCGCGTCTTTCTCCGCTCTGTAATACGCCGCCATCTGCATAACCTCCTGCTCTTTCTCCTGCTTCAGCCATCTGCGCATCAAAACCGGCGTCCACATCTTCCCAACCTTTTTGCCCTGCTGCATCAGCCCGTACAGTGCCACCGCCGTTTCCGGCTCTGCTCTTCTGCGCTTCTCCCACTTTGATTCCACTGCGCTATGCCCCTCCTCCATCAGACGCACATACTTTTTGATATACGCATCTGCGTCCGCGCGATGCAGCAGTTTATCCACTGTCTTTTTCCCCAGACTGTCCTCACTGACACTCTGAAACCAGTCAAAATGGTCAACTGAAATCCATGGATTCTCTTCGCTCAGCGTGCACAAGTCCCTGACAATCCGTTGATAAATCTTCACCCGCTGTATACGGTCGCCAGAGCACAGACTCACCAGGGTAATGCACAATGACTGAAAATTGTCCCGCTCTGCAAACCTGCCATATTGATCTGGTTCGCATGAATCCAGCAAAATCTGAAATAAAAAGTAATAACAAGCCGACAGGATTTTCCACGCCCGCTTGATACGATCCGATACAAAATACGCCAGAATCTCACAGTCCTGATGAAATTCCCAGCCAGTTGAATGCACGCTGCGAAACAGCCGCCGCTCTATCACATCCAAAAATGGTGTCACATCCGAAAATTCCGTAATCAAGTCATAAAGATAAATACTCCTGCACCCCTCGCACTGTGCATCATACGCCAGATCGCGGGAACACCCCCACAAAACGACGGACCGAAATGCTTCCCTCTGGGCTTCCTCCATATTCTTTAATGCCAGCACGCAGCTGCCCAGCCCGCGCTGCATCTCGTATTTAAATGCTTTCTTTGTCACCCGGCTCCTCCTAACTGCTTTTTCTCTGACCTCTTCACTACTCTCCGCGCCGGGCGTCCGTCAGCTCTGCTGACAAATTTCATCTGGACACCCGTGTGCATAAAAAAAGAAGCTTCATTCTTTCAAAGCTCCTGTTTCAACACATAAGATTGAACTGCATCTATATAATTAAAAATGCAGGAGATGGGACTTGAACCCACACGGTATTGCTACCACAGGCACCTGAAGCCTGCGCGTCTGCCAATTCCGCCACTCCTGCGAACAAAATATATATTAACGCATTTTTCATGAAATGTCAACCATAT